>CAMGFA010000054.1 GCA_946055165.1 uncultured Bacteroidales bacterium | reverse complement strand
AAGCAGACCTTACAGAACACGCGATGAACAGGAATAAAACCAATATAGGGGCGATGATTATTCTCGCCATAATGTTTTTCATCTTCGGCTTTGTGTCCTGGGTGAATTCCATTCTGATTCCGTATTTCAGAATCTCCTGCGAATTGACTCATTTCCAGTCCTATTTCGTAACCTTTGCCTTCTACATTGCGTATTTCGTGATGGCGATACCGTCCAGCATACTGCTCAAAAAGACGGGATTCAAGAACGGCATAATGATAGGCTTCCTGATAATGGCCGCAGGTATGTTTGTCTTCGTTCCTGCCGCACTTGTAAGGGAATTCGGGCTGTTTCTTTTCGGCCTCTTTATGATAGGAACCGGCCTTGCCATTCTCCAGACCGCAGCCAATCCTTATGTCACCATCATCGGGCCTATCGAGAGTGCCGCCAGGAGGATGAGCATTATGGGAATATGCAACAAAATCGCCGGAATCATCTCTCCTCTGGTTTTTGCCGCAGTTATTCTCGACCCGGGCGACAGCGAACTCTTTGCCCTCATCGAGTCCGGTACTCTGGGTGATATGGAGAAGAATCTTATTCTCGACGACCTTATCAGAAGGGTAATCGTGCCTTATTCCATTCTGGGTGCCGCACTTGTGGTTTTCTCGCTTATCGTAAAGAAATCCTCCCTTCCGGAAATCGATACCGAATCCGAGAATGCTTCTGAGGAGCTGAGCGGGGAAGCGAGCCGCAAGAGCGTATTCTCCTATCCTTATCTGGTGCTCGGAGCTCTTGCCATCTTCTTCCACGTTGGCAGTCAGGTGGTAGCTATCGATACTGTCATCAACTATGCCGGATCTATGGGCGTGGATATGCTTGAAGCCAAGGTCTTCCCGTCCTACACCCTGGCCTGCACGATGATTGGTTATATCATAGGTATCTTCCTGATACCAAGGGTAATATCCCAAAAGCAGGCGCTCGTGATATGCTCTTTCCTGGGACTTGTGCTTTCGCTTTGCGCAGTGCTGGTTGACTGCCCTGTAGTCTTTATGGGCCATCACATCAACCTCTCGCTGCTCTTCCTCTGCGCACTTGGCTTCCCGAATTCGCTGATTTACGCCTCCATCTGGCCTCTGTCAATTCACAATCTGGGCAAATTCACCAAAATAGGCTCTTCGCTTCTGATTATGGGACTGTGCGGCAACGCCATTATGCCTCAGATTTACGGGCTCATCGCTCAGAACTGCAGCCTCAGGGCAGGGTATTGGGTGCTGATTCCTTGCTTCCTCTACCTTATCTTCTTTGCTTTGAAAGGACATAAAATCAATTATTGGCGCAAACAGGCTTAGATATGGACAAACTCATAATCAAAGGCGCAAAGCTTATCTTCGAAAAGGGAATATGCGAGGGGCTTGACCTCGTATGCGACAAAGTCAGCGGCAAGATAGTGCAAATTTGCCCGGTAGCGCAGGTTCAGGAAGGCGATGAAGTGCTGGATGCGGGAGGAGCCTATCTGAGTGCGGGATTTATAGATATACATCTGCACGGAGGCGGCGGACACGACTTTATGGACGGCACGCAGGATGCCTTCCTTGGCGCGGCGCGCATACACGCCACCCACGGCACTACCGCTATGGTGCCGACCACCCTCACCTGCACGGATGAGGAGCTGCTGCGTACCTTCGAAGTATTCCGCAAAGCCAAGGCAAATAATGCAGATGGAGCAAGGCTGCTCGGCCTGCATCTGGAAGGGCCCTATTTTTCGCCTGCCCAGAGCGGTGCGCAGGATCCTTCCTACCTGAAAAAGCCGGCGCCGGAGTCCTATCTTCCCATACTTGATGCTTCGCAGGACATATTGCGCTGGAGCGTGGCTCCGGAGCTTGAGGGCGCTCTCGAATTCGGGGACGAACTCGCAAAGCGGGGGATACTCGCTTCCGTTGCCCATACCGATGCCGTCTATGAGCAGGTCGTTGAGGCTTCCCGGCACGGCTACAGCCATTTCACGCATCTGTATTGCGCAATGTCTTCTGTAACACGCAGAAATGCTTTCAGAAGGGCAGGTGCCGTGGAGGCTGCTTATCTTTTGGACAATACGACGGTTGAAATCATTGCCGACGGAGTGCATCTCCCGGCTCCGCTGCTCCAATTCGTCTATAGATTCAAAGGCCCTGACAAGATAGCCCTTTGCACCGACTCAATGAGGGCGGCCGGAATGCCGGACGGGCAGTATCTGCTCGGAAGCCTGGAGAAGGGACAGACGGTAATCGTGGAGGACGGAGTAGCCAAACTCCCGGACCGCAGCGCCTTTGCCGGCAGCGTAGCGACTACCGACAGGCTGGTGCGCACTATGGTCAGTATGGCAGGCGTTCCGCTTGAGGATGCAGTCAAGATGATGACCCTCACTCCTGCCCGCATTATGCATCTCGACTCGCAGATGGGCTCCCTTGAAGCGGGCAAGAATGCCGATCTGGTCATTTTCGACAAGGATATCAATGTATTGTACACCATAATTGCAGCTAAAACTATTTATCAATCTAACCGACAAGCCTGAAATGAAAACATTTGAAAAAGATTCTCTGAAAGTTAAGGTGTTAGACACCACCGCTCAAATGGGACAATGCGCAGCAGACGAGCTTGCAGAGCGCATCAAACTGCTGTTGAAGGAAAAGGAAGAAATCAATATGATTTTTGCCGCAGCTCCTTCCCA
>CAMGFA010000053.1 GCA_946055165.1 uncultured Bacteroidales bacterium | reverse complement strand
GACTCATAAATCTACCCTTAATCGTGTATTGGATGATAGTTGCGGATTTTAGGAACTCAAGAAACAGCGGTCTGTGCCAGGAGGGAGCGGAGCATCCAGAAAAAGTGACATCCCTAACGAAGTGGGTGCCACTTTTTCCGATGTGTAGTGAGCGGAGGGTGCAGACGGCTGATGCTTTCCGCTTTTCCGGAAGCTTGCTTCCGTTATTGATTTTATCAGAGGATGATGCCGATAGGTAGCATCTTCTGATACCGCTCTGCCCGAAGAGGAAAGTCTGTGGACGTTGCCGATCTTTCGGCAATGGCCACTGTCTTTCCGGGCGCTCCAATGTGTGCGTTAGGTTTAGCGAGAGTTTGAGGAACTGCTTGCAGTCCTCATATTCTCGCCAGTGCATGGCAATAGATGGTTGCCTTTGACGGCTTTCGTAGAAAGACGACAAGGGCAAGTGCCGCTCTATATATACAACGAATCCCCGACACGAATGCCGAGGATTATTTTGTTAGATAAATGCGAATTTAGCGGCAGAGATAATAACCCAGCGCTACCAAAGCAACACCGGTGCTGACGCTTAAAGCAATGTATCCTGCAAATGCCCAGATATTCCCGGATTGCAGCATAATCAGTGCCTCTTTGGAGAAAGTTGAGAAGGTGGTAAACCCTCCGCAAAGTCCCACTGACAGGAACAAGGCCCAATTGTTGTCTTCGCTGGCGGTGCGGCTGAAAAGGCCCCACAAAAGCCCAATCATGAAGCAACCGACCAGATTCACGACAAAGGTCGCCCAGGGAAACCCTTTTCCGGCTCCCTTCATCATTAGTGAGACAAGATACCTTGCTGCTCCACCGATAAAACTACCGGCACCGACGATTGCTATGTTTTTGATGATGTCTAAAACCATTAAATCCCGATTTGTCTGTGCAAAGATATGAAATTTGAATGTGATTGCAAAGATGCGGACGAGGTGGCGGAGCCACCGAGGACGGAAATGACTGGGCGGGTGGGAACCACGGCGGCGAAGCCGCTCATAAGACAGCATCCGTGAGGCTGGCTTTGACAGGATCGAAGACCTGGCAAAGACTGGCTGACGGATACCGCTCTGCCCATCAGGGCAAGTCGTTCAGCGGCTTGCCGATGAATGTCTTGCCGGGCGTCTAACGAGAGTCCGATGGCGGTCACGGAGTGACTGACTTCGGTCTCTCCATTTAACTCAAGCAGCAGCGGTCTGTGCCTGTAGGGAACGGAGCATCCAGAAAAAGTGACATCCCTAACGAAGTGGGTGACACTTTTTCAGATGTGCAGAGAGCGGATGGTGCAGACGGCTGATGCTTTCCGCTATTTCCGGAAGCTTGCTTCCGTTATTGACAGCATCAGAGGATGTCGCTGGAGGTGATGTCATTCGCAGCTTGCGGAGAATGTCAGCACTGTAAGCGGCATCTTCTGATTCCGCTCTGCCCGTAGAGGAAAGTCTGTGGACGTTGACGCGCCAGCGGCAATGGCCACTGTCTTGCCGGGCGTTTTCATAAGTGATTTACTAAGTCTGTATCTATAGAATCAATTTTTTAGTCCTCTGAACAGAATCTTGTGACGTTTGATAAAATGGCCAAGGGCTGTGACGGTAAAGATGATTCCGATTGTATAGTGCCATAGACCAATGTGGCTTTCGTTGTGGTCACTCATCAGCATATCTGTTATGCCTGATAGGGTTACGGCCAGCATGAGTACTGTGAGAAGTATTGTAACACGGCTTTTTTTGCCGATGCCAGTTGAAAACAGGCTTTTATACCATGCCCAGTGACCTTTTACGTGAAATGCGATACAGGTTACGAATATAATGGCTGAGACCACGTGAAATACTGCCCAGCAATGCCAGAGGGCATGATCGCTGCCGTGACCTGATATGTGCATTCCAAAGCCGCTGACAGCTATGAGGATGAAGGAGATAAGCGTATACAGGTCAATGAGGATGTTTTTGTTCGGTTTCATTTTTTTCTGCAAAGTTATACTCCGCAAATGGTCTGAAACGATAACATTTGTTAAGAAATCACTCTTGCGATAATCTTTTGCGTATGCGGCTCAGGGATACTGATGTTATACCGAGATATGAGGCAATGTAGTGTTGCGGAATGGATGCGACAATCTCTGGAGCCTCTTCTAGAAGGTCTTTGTATCTTTGCTGGGGAGTGTCTTTTATTCTCGAAAGGAAAAGATGTACGTAGTTCCTTGCTCTGTCGATAGCGAAATCCAGAGCGATATCCAACTGTCCCGGATGTGACAGGCGATATTCTTCGATGTCCTTCTTGTCATAAACAGCAACGGTTGTCGGAAGTATGGTCTCGATTGAGAATTCGCTCGGGGTTTCCTTGAAGAAACTTTCAAATGATGCTACCATTGACCCGGGCATGAAGAACTGGACTGTTATATCCTTGCCATCATTGTTGTACCACAGTCTCACGCAGCCTTCTTTTATGAAGAAAACTTTTGATGCAGTCTCTCCGGCAGACAGAAGTGTAGTCTTCGCAGGCAGGCAGAAAGCCTCGGACGGTATCAGGGGTAGTATTTGTAGTAGGCTGCTCTTCATTTGGAGTTTATTTTGTTGCCTTGAAATTATTGTTATCTGCGAGTGCGAAGATATGGGATTACACTTTGAATTGCAAGATATTGAGGAAATATGTATTAATCTGGGGAGGTCAAGAGGTGCTTAATTCATATCATGCTGTAGCCTGCGGAGGCGGAATGACAATCTTCCGGTTCCGCTCTGCCCATAAGGAAAGTCTGTGGACGTTGACGCGCCAGCGGCAATGGCCACTGTCTTTCCGGGCGTTTGTCCAGCTGCGGCAGCAGCTGT
>CAMGFA010000052.1 GCA_946055165.1 uncultured Bacteroidales bacterium | reverse complement strand
TGTGTCCACTCACGAAGGGAAAATATGGATGCAGTACAAGCAGTCCCCTCCTGACAAGAACGAGCCTTCAGAGTATCACAGACTCCGCTGCGTTTTGGCATTCTAGAGTTTTCTCGCCTGTCACATATCATTCAATGACAGACAAGAGAGCACTATCCTGTTTTTTCTGACCAGTTTCTCCTTGGAAGAGAAGAAATCTACCTTCTCTTCAAGGAGGTTCTTGCTGAACTTCTCCGGGTTGCGCTTTACCTCTATGACATCAAGGACATTTTCATTCAATCGCAAGGCAACAATATCCAGTTCAGCCTGCTGGTGATTTCCCTCTTTGTCAATGTACCCTTTAGGGTCCCACCAGTTCTGAATGTCGCTGTATATGGATGGATTGACCTCCAGAAAATTCTGAAATTCATCAAAATTTTACAGCCGTAAATTTTACGGCTGTTGCAAAGTTGGCGAAAAGAGCCGAATTCGCAAGAGTAAAAGCACTAAAGAAACATGTATTTCTCCCTTTTACCCCATTGGCAAGCCATCTCTTGCTATTTCTGTACTAATGCCGTAACTTTGAGTTTGGAAAACTAACAACCAATATTGATATGGATAGGAAAGATTTCTTGAAAAGTCTCGGTGTTCTGACCGCGGGCGCTGCACTGCTCGGGGCAGAAGAAACACTCAAAGCCGCTCCGGTAACGGCAGATGAATTGGATTTCCCACTCAAAGGCCTGAAAGCCAAGGTGAAAGAACCTGTAAAGGTGATAATTATAGGTGCCGGCAATCGCGGAAGGACCTACTCCGGCTATGCCGCCAACTACCCTGACTGTATGCAGATTGTGGGCGTTTCAGACATTCGCGAAAGCCGCAAAAACGCGATGGGAGACCGCTTCAACATCCCACAGGAAAGACGCTTCGGAGACTGGAGCGAAGTCTTCAAGGTGCCGAAATTTGCGGATGCGGTGGTGATATCAACACCGGACGACCTTCACTATAAGCCTTGTATGAAAGCTCTGGAAATGGGCTACAATGTGCTTCTCGAAAAGCCTATCGCCCAGTCCGAAAAAGAGTGCACCGACATAGCAGCCCAGGCTCACAAGTACGGCGGCATCGTTGCTGTTTGCCACGTGCTGAGATACAGTCCGTATTTCAGGGCTATGCGGGAGGCCGTCCACAGCGGAATGATAGGCAAACTCATCAGCATCCAGCATATGGAGCCTATCGAGTGCCGCCATATGGCACACTCCTATGTGCGCGGCAACTGGCGTGATTCCGACAAAACCACCCCTATCATCCTGGCCAAGAGCTGTCACGACCTTGACATTATCCGTTGGATAGTGGACAAACCTTGCAGAACTATCGTTGCCGACGGCTCCCTGACCTGGTTCAAGGCGGAGAATGCTCCGAAGGGTGCGCCGAAGCGCTGCACAGACGGATGTCCTCACGAGGCGGAGTGCCCGTATTCTGCTATTGATGTCTATGTCAGAAGAAAGCAGCATCTCGGAGTATTCGACCTTAAGAACAGGAAGGACGAAAACGAAATTATGGCGAAGATTTCCGACCCGGACAATGTGTGGGGCCGCTGTGTGTATTACTGTGACAACAACCAGCCTGACCACTTCGTGAGTGAGATGGTATTCGAGGACGGCACCACAGCGTCATTCTCAATGGAAGCCTTTACCCCTTACGGAGGCCGCCGCACCAGGATTATGGGTACTACGGGCTATATTGAGGGAGACGGCACAACGTTCACTCTGTACGAGTTCCGAAGCAACCGCAAGCTCGTGTGGGACAAGAAACTCAACGAAATCCCCGAGTACAGGAATTCCGGACACGGCGGAGGAGATATGGCTCTGGTATGCGATTTCCTTGAAGCAGTTGACAGCCACGACGAATCCCGCCTGACCAGCACCATCGATGCTTCCGTCGAGAGTCACGTGATGGGCTTCCGTGCAGAGAAGAGCCGCCTTTCCAGCAAAAAGGTGGAAGTCAATCTGCGGAGGAAATAATTTTCATAACCCCAAAAAGGCGCGATAACTTCAAGCCGTGGTATCAGACTTTTAGCCGAGCATAATTGCTCGGCTTTCAGTTTTTCTAATTCCAGACAAAAGTAATCGGTGCGCAGAAACGCCTTATTTGCGCACGGATTTGAAAAATATTGCAGTTGGTGCGCAAGAAGGGCCGTTTTGCGCACGGATTTCATAGCCGGCCGATCAAAGTTTTCGGGTTCTTCACTTGAAACTCCATTACATGCGCCCTGATTACAATCGACGCTCTCAACCAAACCGTCTTCTCCACCGAAGCCTGGGTGCTGCACCGGGAGAGGTAGGGGCGTATGCCGCCATTCCAGCAAAAAGGTGGAAGTCAATCTGCGGGGGAAATAATTTCAGACAAAGGCAATTGTTTCTATTTCTTGAAGTAAAAAATAATTGTACCTTGAATTGGACTTAATTCTTGAGTGAAAATAGAACAATCTACGTGTAATTCATAGGACGAACCATTAATATTATGTAAAACAGCTCTTCTAACTCCTTTATTAATATCTGAAATCAAGGGTTCAAATGTTTCTGTATCAAAATCAGGAGAGCGCCAGTCATTACGCCATTTTGCTTTAATGTCTATCTCATAGTACTTTATATCTGGTTGTACCTTGGGTTCGGATGTCACACATATAGGAACCACTGAATGAAATGATAATGTGGAATTATCGAAAAGTTCTACCTTTCCACTAATCCATTCTTTAACAAACCCGGGATAACCGGAGAACTCATGCAGTAAGTCTCTCTCTCCTATTCCATCTCCGTTAATATCAATGATTTGTCCAGTCCAATACATACTATCCAGTTGATATACACCCTCATAGCGGGATAAACTATTACTATCTTCCTTTGTGCATCCTGCAATACCGAGAATGCACAAAAGAACATATAGGGAATACTTTATACGGTAGATTCTATTACTCATACCTAGGAATTATTAG
>CAMGFA010000051.1 GCA_946055165.1 uncultured Bacteroidales bacterium | reverse complement strand
AGGAGGAGCAGTAAGAATCAAATGTGCGGACAAAAAGAGAGCCGAGTGGCATTTTGCTACTCGGTTCTCTTTCCTAGTTGCCCGTTCGGTTACGGTGATATTGTGTTTTACTGTCTTATCAACGAAAACTGAAGCCTTCCGGGGGCTTTGAACTTTTTGTTTGCAGATGCGCAGCCGATTATCTCTTGGAGAACTGCGGAGCGCGGCGGGCTGCCTTGAGACCGTACTTCAATCGTCTGAGCGATGATTTTCCTTGATATTCCGGGCTTTTTTGAGCCTCGGCCCCTCGGTTGTCCTATTCCTTAACCAAAAAACAGGCCACTTTTACGAGGGGACAGCTTGATGAAATGCAGAATTTACTACATCGAATAGCTGTTCTGGTTTATTATACTTTACTCTTGCATAGATGTCCATAGTTGTCTTGCTGTTCTCATGTCCGGCAAGGTACTGGACCGTCTTGGGGTCAACACCTGCATACAGAAGATTGGTGATGTAGGTATGCCGCAGCAGGTGCGGTGTCACATCGAAGTCCAGGCTATACACAATGTTGGGATTGTTTTTCTGATGTCCTCCCAGACTCGGCTGAACAGTGTACTTGATGCTCTGTCCGTTCACATACTTATAATAGGTACGCTCCTTGGTAGACCGAACAACGATGTACTGCCAGACACGTTTGAACTGCGAATATGACAAGGGCTGTCCCTCACTATCGGCAATCACATATTCCGATTTGGAGGCAGCCTTGGCTTCCCGCAGACAATTCACAAGGCATTTGGGAATGGGAATATCCCTTCTTGCTGCTTTCGTCTTAAGCGTTGTAGAGATAACCGGTCTGTTATGCTCTGATCGCCATGCGCGCCGCACAGAGATATATGGAGTGGGTGCATCGAGGAACACACAATCCCATTGCAAGGCGAGAGCTTCTTCTCGGCGCAGACCGGCATATAAGCCGATCATGGTAAACAGATACGGCGGAAGTCCTTTGACGGTTTCCAGCAGCACTTCCACCTGCTGGTCTGTCAGCGAATCTTTCTTTTGGGTCGGTTTCCCTCCTTTTGCCGAAATCCCCTCACACGGATTGTATTCCAGCAACTGGCTCCGCTCTGCCGAGTAAAAAATGCACTTGAGGAGCATATTCACCGTATTGTGCAGGCTCTCGGACTTATTGGACAATGGGATCAGCGCCAGACGAATATCATCCGCTGTTACTTCCTCCATATACATATCTCCCAAAGGCTTGATAATGTAGTTCTTCATATTGGAGGCGTAGCCCTTCAGTGTAGCCGGCGACACTTTTGCGGATTGCATCAACAGCCACTTCTCACAATACTCGGCCACAGTAGGATGCTCCCGGTGGAAGATGATCTCCGCTACCTGGCGTCTCGCCTCCTGCTCTTTATCGTACAGTTCCTCGCAGGTAGTCCCATACAAGCTCACCTGCTTGCCGTCTGCGTCCAGAATCCGGGTTCTGTAATACAGGACACCCTTTCGTGTGACGGTTCCATATTGAGGTATGTTTTTTTTCTTCTTTGCCATAATTAATTTCCTTTCTCGCGTGGTGATGTATCTACACCTCCTTTTTATCAGAGATTTCAAATTGAATCAAAGATACGGCCAAGGAAAAACTAAGAGCGAGACATCCTTGTCTCGCTCTTACTTCATTTTCTGAATTGTTCGGAACTTACACAGCGTCCCATAAGTCAAAGGCACAGCCCATTGCTTTGACAAGATCATCCGGCCTGTTGTATTTGACCTTTGCGTAAATGTCCATCGTGATTTTGCTGCTTTCATGGCCCGCCAAATATTGTACCGTTTTGGGGTCCACCGAAGAATGAATCAGATTGGTGATGTAGGTGTGCCGCAGCTGATGCGGTGTCACTTCAAAATCCAGGCTATATACCACATGGCCGTTATTCCTGGCTTTTTCTCCAAGTTTCGGGTAAAGCATATATTTTACATACTTTCCGTCCACAAGTTTTCTGGCCATTCTCGGCTTTGCAGTCCGCGTCACAATATACTGCCACAGCCGCTTAAACTGTGTATAGGATAGCGGATCACCGTCCCGATTGGCAATCACATAATCCGAAGTGGATTTTTTCTTTGCATCTTTCAGACATTCAACCAGACAGACCGGGAGAGGAATGTTTCTTTGTGCCGCTTTGGTCTTTAGCTCGGTAAGAATGACCGGCCTGTTATGTTCTGTGTGCCATGCCCGCCGTACCGTTAAGTACGGAGCCTCTGCATCCAGATACACAGAATCCCATTGCAGCGCCAGGATTTCTTCCCGGCGCAGACCGGCATATAAACCGATCATCACAAATACATAGGGCGGCAAATCCCGGATCGTGTCCAAAAGCCGCTCAACCTGTTCATCCGTCAATGCCTGTCTTTCTTCCTGGGGAACTCCTCCCTTTGCATCCAGGTATATGGTCGGGTCCTCGTCAATCACATGGCTCTCCTTGGCCGCCCGGAAAATGGACTTGCAGAGAATCACCACAGACTTATAAACCGAAGCCGACTTCTTGGAAACAGGTACGAGGGCAAGTTGGATGTCATCCAGGGATACATCAGCCATTCTCTTGTCTCCCAGCCCTCCAATAATGTGCCGCCGCACCTTAGAGGTATAATCTGTCAAGGTGGTGGCCCGAACATGGACGGACTGCATCAGCAGCCACTTCTCACAGTACTCAGCAACCGTAGGCGATCTTCGACGAAACGTAGTACTGTCAATCTGCTCTAACGCCTCCAGTTCCTTGTCATAAAGCTTTTCGGGCGTCTTTGCATAAAGCGCCACTCTGTTTCCATCCGAATCTTCGACTCTGGTTCTATAATATTCAATGCCGTTAAGCACGACCGTACCATATTGAGGAATTGCCCTTTTTCTTTTTGCCAATTCCGTCACCTCCTAAGAATAATGTCCAGCGCTGTACCTTTGTTTTATCAGACATATTAGGTTCCAGCAAGGATACGGAACAGCTCAAGCTCGGACACTTCGCAGCTTGCGGTATGTAGCGCTTTTTTCCACTGGCTTTGCACGATGGGTGCATTTTGCGATATACTCCTGAAGGCCAGCATCTGTAAAGTACACGCAACCATTTTGCACATACTGAACATAGGAAATTAGCCCACTGTTTCGAGCTGCATCCAAAGTGGCAATGCTAATCCCCAGTAATTTGGCAGCCTCTTTCCGCGAAATCAATTTTTCCATAGGTGGTCCCCCTTTCTGTCAAAGATGTGGTTGTTGCTTTCAAAATCACATGAATGCGCTGGCAACCGAAGCTGCCAGCGCATGGTATCTGA
>CAMGFA010000050.1 GCA_946055165.1 uncultured Bacteroidales bacterium | reverse complement strand
CGTCTTTCGGGAAGCCGTAGGCTTCGAGGACTGCAGCGTCATTTGCGCGGTGAGCTTTCAGGAGTTCGGGGAAGAGAATAAGATTGCCGTAAAAGTCTGCCATAGATGCATCCGGATACAGCTGTCGTGCATCAAGGATTGCTTGAGCAGTTTGCTCAATCTTCTCCTTCTGCGCATCGGAAGGCTCTGGCCAAGGGAAGTTGTTGTAAACTATGTCTTTAGAATAACGATATCTCATCTCGAGTCTGCCACACACAACCCGCATCCAGGCATTATGAACAATAGAAGTGATTATGCCAAAATGATAAATGGTGGCTCCCATAGCAATATGTGCAGAGTCGCTTGTAAGCGTGTCAGCTGACATAAACCCTATTGGAATATAGCTGCGTCGCTCTGAAGAAACACGTGGAATAAGTAAATATGTTCCGGTAGGAATGTTCTCTGTACCAAATCGAGTTGGAGTATCAGAAAGTTTCTGAGTAGTAGTTCTACTGCTTGCCGCACGAAAAGCTCGTACTGATTCTACCCTTTTGATGCATTCGGGCAATTTAAGCAAATCCACAGGATTGGCTTCTCCCAACCAAAGACACCATCTTGGTCTACGGTTGATAAACTCGTCCGCTCCATACCAACACCGAAAGTATTTCTCTGCACCAGGTTCTTTCTTCACAAACTCTTCTTTTTCCTCATTTTTGAATAGATATGCTCCACCATCAATTGGCATATTTCCAATACCTATTTCTGGGACATCGCAAATCGGATGACTTCTTGCCTCAACAAACACATCATCCCCGTCAATGAGATAGCCATTGATATTGTTTGCTTCAACTATTGTCTTTCCATCAAATATTCTGCGCTTGCACTCAGAATGACCAAGAGAGAATCCGACGATAACACAATGAACATGGGCCTTCTGTGTTGCCTCACTATCCCAAATGAAGGTCCTCCAGGCAAAGTCAATTTGAAGGCCGTTTTCCATAAGCGGTTTCCACAAAGCTGCCACCTGTTCCCCCTGGGTGATGGAATTGGTTGACACCAGAGCGGCGTTGATTGAAGGATTGCGCTGCATCATTTCCTGAGACTTCTTGTACCAGCCGGTCACATAGTCCATATTGCCAATGTTCTTCCACTTGGAACCAAAGACAAAGATCAAGTCGTCTTTCTGCTTAGACGACATGATGCGGGCGCCGAGGAACGGCGGATTACCCATAATGTAATCCAGCTCCGCTGCGGGAACGACCTCATTCCAATCCATCCGCAGGGCATTCCCCTCGTGGATATTCGTATAAGTCTTCAGCGGCAGCGGGTCCAGATTATACCCCACAATCTCATCCGTCTCCTGCATCATCTGGCTCTCCGCAATCCACAGTGCCGTCTGCGCAACCGAGCAGGCAAAATCATTAATCTCAATCCCGTAAAACTGATTGATACTCACCTTAATCGGGTCATCAAACTCTCCAATCACACGGTCCCCGCCATAGATAATCCTCAGCACCTCATTCTCCAAACGCCTCAAACAAGTATAGGACTCCGTCAGGAAATTTCCCGAACCGCAGGCAGGGTCAAAAAACTTCAATTCGGCCAGTTTCTCCTGAAAAGCATAAGCCCTCTCCTTCTTGGTCTTAGCCACAGAAACAGCTTTAATGTCAGCCAGTTCAGCCTTCAGTTCATCCAGGAACAGCGGGTCAATCACCTTATGGATATTCTCAATGCTTGTATAGTGCATTCCGCCCGCCCTGCGGGTTTCCGGGTTCAGGGTGCTCTCGAACACGGCGCCGAAGATGGTTGGGCTGATGAGGCTCCAGTCGAAATCGTCGGAAGCACGCTGGAGGATCAACTCCCTAATTTCTTCATTGATGCGTGGAATCTCGATGTCGCCGGCAAACATGCCACCGTTCACATAAGGGAAGGCCAGCAACTTCTCATCCTCGTAAGGGTCACGCTCCTCCGGCTTCTGGTCCAGGATGTGGAACAGCTTGATAAGTTTCTCGCGGAATTCGCCTGCACTGAATTGCTCCATGTAGTCGTGGAACATGTTCTTGTTGCCGAAAATGCCTGCGTCCTCAGCGTAGAGACAGAACACCAAACGGACACAGAGTTTGTTCAGTGCCTTCTGGCTCTCAGGGTTTGAAGGATCTTTGTATTGCGCGAGGATTTTGTCGTGGAGAACTCCTACAATCTCACCTGCCTGGATGGACACTTCCAGTTCCTTCTTCAGGTGGACATTGGTGTCATCGACAAGGAAGGAGAGGCGGTGGAATTCCTTCTCAAGGTCGTTCAGTAGGATGGTTTCAGGGGCATCGTTGGGATGCTCCATGTCGTGCACTTCGAAAGTGCGGAAGTTGCATGCGACAATCCAGCGGGGTGCCATGGAGAGAGGGAGGCCGGCTGCGTAGCGGCGGGCCTGCTGGTAAGGAGTCAATTCCTGACCGTCTGACTGGCGGTACTTTGTTCCAAGATCCACATGGGAGCCTTTCTGCTCTATCAGTACCTTGGTGGAACTGATGTAGGCATCGATAAAGTCGGAGCCTTTTTCCTTGGTGATGGTCTTGACCGGCAATTCGAACTCCATTATCTTAGTGGGGTTGTCGATGCCGAAAACCGTATGCAGGAGGTCTATCCAGAAGCGCTGGGTTTCACCTTTTTCATATCCCTTGCCGGACCATTCCTGAACGAAGGCCTTTGCCGCCTGTTTTTGAGTATTACTTGATGCCATAGTGGTCGCGAATCTGTAAATCTTTCAAAGTTAATGAATTTCAACAACTTTCCAGAAGCCGTTTCTCTTTCCGTTTTCCCGGACCAAGAGGCCTTTGCAAGTGAGGGAAGAGGTGAGCCTTTTGACGGTTCTCACTGATTTGCCAATGCGGGAAGCGAGCACATCCTGAGTAGCCTTTGGATCCTCACGGAGAACTTTCAGTAGCGTCTTCTCGTCCGAAGTGACATTCAAAGTGCCATTTTGCAGGGGCGAGGCGTCCGCTGGGTGATAAGTAATGTGCATCTCCCTGTTTTTCAGTTCGTGTTTACCGCCTAAGAGAAGATTCTCAAAGAAGTGCTCAAGAAATACCGGAGTCGCCTTGACATTCTTGTAGTAACTCGAATAATTGGCTCTGACTAAAGCGTTTCTGAAATACCACGAATTCTCGGCAAAGGAATCGTTGTCTATTTCAAAACCGAAACTGCGAAGGTATTTGATTGCGAAAACGGCTGTAGTTCGTGTGTTTCCTTCACAGAAAGGATGAATCTGCCATAATCCGGAGATGAATCTGCAGATTTGCCTTACTGCCTGCAAGGCATTCAGTGAGGAATAATCAGTATTTCTTTCCTCCCGGAAATCGTACTCCAGGGTGCTCTTAATCATGTCATACGAAGAATACAGCACAGTGTCTCCGTCGAGAACCCATTCCTTTTTTGTGATGTTGTAGGGTCTGATTATGCCGGCTTCTTTGAATATGCCGGTAAACAGTCTGCTGTGAATCTGGAGC
Source organism: uncultured Bacteroidales bacterium (assembly GCA_946055165.1). Classification (GTDB taxonomy): domain Bacteria; phylum Bacteroidota; class Bacteroidia; order Bacteroidales; family UBA932; genus Cryptobacteroides. Next base: position 1,506 of record CAMGFA010000050.1, on the reverse strand, counting down.
AGATAATCAGGAGAGAAGTTGAAAGTGGGCTCCGTAAGAATTTCTGCAATTCTGCTTGATACTTTGTCAGCCTCCTCTGTCCTCTCTTCCGCCGATTGCCTTCCGGATTTTGACCGATAATAGCTATCCAACAAATCCTTGACTTGAGCGATTGTTATATCGCCCTCAATATTCTGCTTTGCTGTCTCGATAAGGTACTCCGAAGCCTTGAGCCCATCGACATCCTGAAGACCTATCGCAGTCTTCCACGCAAGGGATTTCTCTTTCTGGCTTGGTGTTCCTCCTTTGATATATTCGTCAAATACTCCCATACATTGTCATCTTGGATACCTGCAAATATACAAAAATTCTCCAAAGTGCCATTCAAAGTGCCATTTAAAGTGCCATTCACATCCTCCTTGAACTGATCGCAACTCCAAAATGACAGAAAAAGACATTGTGTCAATTAATGTTTATCTTTGCAGATATGAAAATTATCAGAACAATTGCAGCAGCACTGCTTGTAGCTGCGCTTTCAGTCCCGGCATTCGCGTCTGAAATGAAGGGGGATGATGAAAACAAAAAACAGGAGAGTGTTATGGTCGGAGATGATTATCAGATTGTAAGAAACGAGATTGTTGACGGAATCCGTTATGTGAGTGCGGTTCCAAGCCAGAAAGTGTGCTCAAACAGGATTGATATCGAGATTGAGGGCAATGTTGTCCGCAGTGTGGTTTTCACTAGGGGTTGCAACGGAAACGGCAAGGGCATAGGTGCCTTGATTCAGGGTATGACCGTTGAAGAGGCCGTCAAGCGTCTTAAGGGAATAACTTGCTCAAGCAGAGGGACTTCCTGTCCTGACCAACTCGCACGCGTCCTCGAAACCGCTTGTCTTGGTCGCTGAGTTGTACGCGTTATAAATTAATACATTATTACACAAGAATAAAAAAAGGGGTGACTAAAAAGTCCTAGTGACTTTGAGGTCATCCTCTGTTTTTTGACATCAGTGTTTTCCTTACCAATCACCTTGTTTCACTGCTTGATGCGCCTTGTTCAAAATCGTTTTGGGATTGATGTGCCCTGGAAGGCTGTCTGGAGGGTGTGAATCCCAAAACGAGGCAAAAAGTCGTCGTTTTGGGATGGACATGCCTTGCAGGGCCTTCTACGAGGGGGTGAATCCCAAAACGATTTGGAATAACGATAGTCTGCAAATAGTATTATATTGCCCCGGAGGCGATAGCCGCCCGCATCTGCGGCATGCTGTTGCCTCTGAGAGGCGTGGCCACCCCCGGCCACGGGGAGGGGGAAGGGTCCGCCGGAGACAAGTTCCGCGTCAGCGGGACGCAGGAAACGGTGGAAGGGGCCGTAGCGAACGAAGTGAGCGGAGTCCTCTCAGAGGTAAGCTGCTGCCGCTGCGGAGCTCTGCTCATAAAAAAGAAGAGGCCGACCATTTTTAGTCGGCCTCTAATGTTTTGAAGTGGAGATAAAGAGATTCGAACTCTTGACCCCCTGCTTGCAAAGCAGGTG
>CAMGFA010000049.1 GCA_946055165.1 uncultured Bacteroidales bacterium | reverse complement strand
GTGCGCTTGGCAACATTGAGATGCTCCTCATTCAAATCGTTGAAGAGTTTGGAATACGGGAGCCTCTTGCGGTTGTAGATGATTTCCCTGGGCTTAGCCTCGCCGTCTGCCTTAAGTTCAGGCTCGGCCGGAGCCGGGCGGCTTACAGCCTGCTGCACTATTTGCGCAACCTCATCGGCATTTTCTTCATCCTCTATCACGGCACTGCGCATAGCCCTGCGCGTACAGCCGCCTCCGACAAGAAAGCCCAGGATGAACCCTATCAGAAGGGTCACCAGAAGTGTAATAAGTCCTTTGCTTTGTCTATTCATCATTAAATTTCTTATCAAATGCTTCAAGAATCCTTGACCTCATCTCAAGGTACTGGGATTCGGAGAGTTTCACATCGTTTATGCACACAAACGAGCAGCGCGGGTGAAGTATGGCATCGCATACCTGGTCTGCCGTCTTGACAGCAAGAGACAGATGCTGATTGGAGATGGAAGAGTTCCTCACTGCCCTGCCCCCGTAGTACAGATAATCCAGAAAGACATACTGGTTGACATTGTACCTTTCGCGCAATGCCGATACGGAAGCCTCCAGCTCATCTCCTATTCTGGAAAATACTTCCTCGCAAGCGCTTTTGAGCATTGGAGAGCAGGTGTGCTGCGGACGCACGAAAAGCAGCCCCGGTCCCATTCCGAGAGCCTTGCGGGCCAGCAGGTCGGCATTACGGGTCTGCTGCTTGTAGAGACCTGTATGGAAAAGATGCTTGCGGAAGCCGATAGCCGATTTTCCATCCACAAAGAATTCTTCTTCGCGGGTAGGCCTGACAGGAAACATATCATCATTGAAATAGATGTACTGTTCGTCCAGTCCCGGGATTCTGTGCAAGAACATTTCTATTGCCGTGCTGTTGAAGACAGGAAGGTGCTTGGAAGGAATTATATCCCTGTGATACACAACTTTAACATCGCTCTCCGGGACCCAGTCAGGCACCTGGCTTTCTCCCGACACGACGAGAAAAATGTTGTGGATAAAGGGCATATAACACCGTATACCGCGTACCAGGTACACCAGGGTACCCCAATCGCGGTAACGCTTTTCTATAGCCGGAACTCCAACCGCTTCTGCAAAGGATTTGCGCCAAAGGGGGTCGTTGCCGTCAACATAAGTAATCACTGCGTCCATAGGGCGCAAAGATACTCATTTCCCGGCGAATTACGCAAGCCCCGGACGGCAAGCTTTGCCTTCCTTTTTACGGTAATTCTGATAGAGCTCTTCTGTGGCAAGAGCGAATTTGGTGAGACAGAAACGTTTATCCTTGGAAGAGAAGAACCAGGTATCCTTGATTGTACTCAAATCCAAAAGTTCTCCGTACTGCTTGTAGGCGAATTCCACGTGGCAGGAATATTTGGAAGGAACAGGATGTTCCTGGGCAAACGGTTCGCCATCCACCGTGGTTCCCTTGATATGGAATCCGTCCATATCGTGGAGCAAAGTGCCCTCTCCCAGCCACATAGGAGTATTGTCCGGAAGGGTAAGCACCCGCACCGGAAGCTCGCCGGTGCAATATCTTCCGCTCTCGACCTCCGCACGCACGTTGGCCCTCTCCCATTCGTACCAGTCCGGGATATGGCTGAATTCGGTCTCCCCTTCAAGGGCGTGAAGCTGCCCGAGTTCGTCCATCTTCCACTGCTTGCCGCAATGGTCGCAGCGCAGAATATCGCCTTTGGAGCTCATCTCGAACTGGGTGCCGCAATGAGGGCACTGGTAGAGCACCCTGTGAAGGCCCTCCGCCCTCTTTTTGAATTTGCAGTGTACGCCCTTTTCCTTCTGCCAGGCGTAGTCGTCATATTGGAAGGCCTCAACTATCCTGTCATTGATTTCATCTACGGAAAGCTGCCCCAGCTCATCTGCGGTGATTAGCATTTTGAGCTCGGCCTCAAGGCCCTTGATGCCCCTGTCCTTCTGGTTCCAGCAAGGGGCGTTGATATGGTTGCCGTGGCACATGAAAGTCACAACAGGCACTCCCATCATCCTGCACATCTTGCCGAGGGACTCCGGAAGCACTGCCGTGGTACCCACAAGCGAATATCTGGCTTCAGGATAGATACAGAGCACATTGCCCTTATCTATCACCTTCTTGGACTGGCGGATGAGGTTCACATCATTGGTAAACTTCCTCTTTCCTATGCAGCCTACACGTTGCATAAGCCATTTCAGGCCCGGGAAACCCACAAATGCGTCGATAGCGACAACATAGTTGGCATTCTGAGGAAATATGGCCTTGGTGACAGCCTGGAAATCGAAGAAGGAGTTGTGGTTGCAAAGGAGCACATACGGACCCTTCACACCTTCCATTCCGGTTTTTGTAATCTTGAGTTTGTGCATGGCAGCGACCGGAGCGCTCAATATCCACATCAAAGGTTTCAGATACCATCTGGTCGTAATCGGTTCGGCAGAGGTATCCCAGTACACGAATTGTTTCTTCATAGTCCAAAAGTAGGTATAATTTTTGAGTATATTTGTCTGTTTTTGAAGATTTATTGGAATAAATGAAAGAATTAGGTATTGCATTCGGCGGCGGTGGCGCAAGAGCAGCGGCTCAGTGCGGCGCTGTCCAGGCCCTCAAAGAGTACGGAATCAAGCCCGACCTGGTGTCAGGAACCAGCGCAGGTGCCATTATGGCAGTGCTCTACAGCTCAGGTTTCAGCAGCCAGCAGCTGGTGGACATTTTCGAAGGATTGGATTTCTTCAAGGATATAGTAAGCCCTGAAGTGCCGAAGGGAGGTCTTTTCAATTCGGCACCCCTGCTTGCCCTGCTGAGGCGCATTCTGCCTTACAAGAACCTCGAAGAGCTTCCTATTCCTACCTATGTAGTGGCCTCCGACCTGGAAAGAGGTTGCGTCAAGATTTTCAAGGAGGGAGAAATAGCTCCGAGGGTGGTGGCGTCCTGCTCGATTCCGATTATCTTCACGCCGATAGAGATTGACGGGGTGCATTATGTGGACGGTGGCGCCTTCCAGAACCTGCCGGTGCCTGCAATCAGGGAAGAATGCCGCAAGGTTATTTCCTTCAGCCTGCTTCATCTGGAGGAGGAGAAATATCACGACAATCTGATGTCCGTTGCAAACCGTTCGTTCAATATGATTATTGCCTCAAACGAGCTCGCGGATATGCGCCTGTCGGATATTGATGTGAAACTGGATACCAGCGGCTGCAATGCTTACGACCTCGGGAAAATAGAAATCCTTTTCAAACGGGGCTACCGCCAGACCTGCGAAATGCTCGAAGAGCACGGAGCCCGAAGGGTCCTTCCTGCGGAAGAAATAGTGTTCCGTAAGAAAGATGACAGCCGCACTGCCCAAATCCGCTCCGTCCGCCCTCTGAGAGAAGCCCTCGCGAGGCTGAACCGCTAAGCCATGCTGAAGACGGGCGACCTGCTGTTTGTTGAGATACCAGGATTCGAACCTGGACAGACAGAACCAAAATCTGTAGTGCTACCATTACACCATATCTCAATACCAAAAGAGCTGCAAAGATACTAAATTAAGTCTTTCCAGACAATATCCTCAGCGTCCTTTTCGAGAAGAATCTCGTGACGCAGCCCCTTGTAGAGCTTGCTCTTCACATTGGTGTAACCGCGGTCACGCATAAACTGCACAGCCTTTGCGAAAGCCTTGTCATCGATTCGGCAAGGGTCGTCAGCTCCGGACACGAAAAGAACAGGCATTGACGGGTTCTTCATCTGCCATCCCTTTGGGGAGTAGCACATTCCCATAATGCGCATAAGATTCAGAAAGCCGTTGGCTGTGAAGCAGAAACCGCAGAGAGGGTCGGCGAGGTATTCCTTCACATTGTCCCTGTTGGCGCTGAGCCAGGCACACGGTCCTTCAGCCTCAAAAGGCTTGTTGTAGGAATCGAATGAGATGGAATTGATCAGCGCAGGACGGTAGTGCCATCCCCTGAGCACTCCCACTATCCACGAAAGTGCAGCTCCCATCCCCTTCATAGGGTTTTCCGAAGGGCATCCGCAGACGATCAGGCGGAAGATGCGGTCATCGTATTTGCGGGCGAAAGCACGCACTACCATTGAGCCCATTGAGTGTCCGAAAAGGGTGACCGGCAGGCCGGGATACTCTTTGCAGGCCCATTCCTGCACCAGGCGCAGGTCCTCAACCAATGCGGTGGCACCGCCTTTGCCCATATAGCCCAGGTCCTCCGGGCTCTGCACGGAGGCACCGTGTCCGCGATGGTCGTGGATTACGCATACATAGCCGTTCTGGGCGAGGTATTCCATAAAAGGATAATATCTTTCCTTGTGCTCGGCCATACCGTGGGAGATCTGGAAAATCCCCTTCGGCTCGCCGACAGGCTCAAGAACTGCTACAGAAAGCTTTACACCATCTGCTGATGAATTGAGTTTCAGTGTTTTCATATCTTTTGTGATTTATTGTCCGTTGGCAAAGATATGCAGTAATTCGGAAAAACGGCAATCAAAAAGACGACTTTTCTGCTCTGCCCCATTCCGGAGTCCGAAAGCGCAAAAATGAGGGGTGCAAATTGCGCTTTGCAAGGCATTTGCCCAGGGTCCAGCCCGTGAGGCGCGCGATGTCGAAGGGGCGGGAGAGCATTATGTCGTCGGAGCGGAGGGTGTCGAATAGGGTGGTGCGTCCTATGCCGAGATGCTCAGCGAGAGTCTGGATAAAATTGGACGGTAAACAATAAAGCAAAAGGCATCACAGAAGATAATTGGCAAGTTGTTTGAAAAATGCATATCTTTGTATAACTGACAAGAAAAAATTATAGGTATGACACAGGTTATTCTTACAATTCCAAATGGTGAGGTCTCCTTCCTTTCTACACTTGCGGAGAAGATGGGATGGGGTTTCCAGACCAGCGAGAACCTGGTTGAGAAATTCATAGCTTCCTGTCCGACAGATGTCAATATTTCCGACGAGGAAATTCAGGCTGAAGTCAACTCTGTCAGATACGGGAAATGAAGGTAATACTCGATACTAATATTTGGATATCATTCCTCCTTGGTAAA
>CAMGFA010000048.1 GCA_946055165.1 uncultured Bacteroidales bacterium | reverse complement strand
GTGTATTCCTTGTAAGATAATATCAGTTTCCTGTCTGTCATTTTTGTGGTTTTTATTGAAATCGTTCAGATTGAACTGTCCTTTCCGCTGACTTATTTTACTGCTGTTAATTAATTGTTAGTGTTTTATGGTTTACAAAAATAACAATTAATAAGAGAATATTCCTTTTCTTGCACAAATTCCGGCTGCCATAATGTGGGACTATTTCAAGCAATTCTCACGAAACCCTGCCACCGGAGAACTGATTACAAAATAATCCATTCTCCACCCTTGTCACTACCATGCCTCTTAATTTTATTTGTTTCCCTAAGTCGGGCAATGTCTCTCTCAATGGTTCGTTCTGCAACCTTAAGTATTTTTGCTAATTCGGCTGATGATATTTTGGGATTTATTCGAATATTCTCAAGGATTTCCTTTTCGCGTTTAGCTTTTCCTTTGAGAGATTCCTTTGTATTTTCTCCGACATTTTCTCCGACATTTTCTCCGACATTTTTGGGAAGTGTCGGTCTATTCTTGTGGAGAACTATTGTAAAGAACCCTTCGGTACGGTATTCCGGTGCGGGAAGACCGGATTCCTTCATCAGGTCTTCCATCCTCGGAATGCCGGAGCCGACCTTCTCTACAAGATCCATTCTGGTGAAAAGTTCGAAGACTTTTGGATTGCGGGACTTGCTTATATGTCCGAAATTCTTGGCTACAATGGGAAGGAGACCTCCTGGATTGGATATTTCAAGCCTGTCATCGTAGAGCTCAACCATAATGTTGGCAGCTGTGTCGTAGTAATCACGATGGCAAAGAGCGTTGGTCAATGCTTCTTTTATTGCGTCTAACGGAATTTCCCACTTCTCGATGCGCGGATTGAAGCCGTCCATGATATATTCGACGGCAAGGCGCTGCTTCAGCCATTTTGTAGTCTCGTTGTACTGGTTGAGAAGCGGGCCTCCAATGGTCTTGGAGTCGATAATGTGGACCTTGTTTGTTCCCTTGAAGAGAACGCAGCGAATGACTGCCTGGGGTATCCGTTTGCCGCACTCATCGGAGAATAACATCGGAACAACATTGGAAATTTCATCTTTGGGGCCAAGTAATCCAAGATTCCGGAAGAGTTCAGTAGTGGGTGCTAATGAGGAGATACCGGCTTTCTCTTTGAATTCACGGACGGCCTGTTCGGAGACCTCGTCCATCCGAAACCATTTGTTGTACGCTTCATCGAAATGAAGGGCACCGGCATCGTCAAAGAGTTGCCGCATTTCATCAATCATATTGAAAGCTTTAAAACACAAAAATACAAATTTCATCTTAATTGGTCTTGATATGGGGATGAATAATGGGTTGAAGTCGTTATCTTTGCTCCCTGTATGAAGATTTGTGTCGGACTTTCAGGAGGTGTTGACTCCAGTGTTGCCGCTCTGCTTCTCAAGCAGCAGGGCTATGATGTCTTTGCTATGTTTATGCAGAACTGGCACGATACCGAAGGTACTCTGCACGGTGACTGCGAGTGGGAGGAGGACAAGTTCGTTGCCGAGCTGGTCGCCCGCAAGCTGGGCATTCCTTTCTACTTTGTGGACCTGAGCGGGGAGTACCGCAAGCGGGTCGTGGACTATATGTTCTCCGAATACGAACACGGCAGAACCCCCAATCCGGATGTGCTCTGCAACCGCGAGATCAAGTTCGACGCCTTCCTCAAAGCTGCCCGAAAGCTTGGTGCAGATGCAGTTGCCACAGGGCATTACTGCCGCAGAAGGGAGAACCCCGACGGCACTGTAAGCCTGCTGGAAGGTGTGGATCCCGGCAAGGACCAGAGCTACTTCCTCTGCCAGCTCAGCCAGGAGCAGCTGCGCGCCGCCATATTTCCGATAGGGGATTTCTGCAAAAGCGAAGTGCGCCGCCTCGCGCAGGAGGCCGACCTGCCTTCCGCAGACAAAAAGGACTCGCAGGGCATTTGCTTCGTCGGCAAGGTGGACCTTCCTGTCTTCCTGCAGCAGAAGCTCAAAAGCGTTGAAGGAGAGGTGATTGAGGTTTTTCCTCAATATTATGCCGACTCCGCAAAGCATGCCCGCGAGAAGGAAATCCTTTCCCGTCCGGTGGAAAGCTGGTCCGAGGAGGATCTGCTCGAACTCAGCCGGCCTTATGACTATTCGGACATAGTATTTACGACCGAAACTTACCGCGGGGGTTCGCACCATAAGAAAAAGACCCGCAACCGCTTCAACCCCTGGGGCGTCGTTGCCGGCAAGCACGAAGGCGCCCAGTTCTACACTCTGGGGCAGCGCAAGGGCCTCGGCATAGGCGGTCACAAGAACCCCGTCTTCGTCATTGCCACCGACGTGCAGAGCAACCGCGTCTATGTGGGAGAAGGGGAGGAACATGAGGGCCTCTACCGCAAGGTAATGCGTCTGCTTCCGGAAGATATGCACTGGATGCGCCCCTGCTACGAAATGAAGGCAGGTGAGCAGCGCCGCGTGCGTGTGCGCATACGCTACCGCCAGCCTCTGCAGGACGCTACCGTCTATTATAAGAATAGCGGAATATATGTCGTCTTCGACCGCTCCCAGCGCAGCATCACCCCGGGCCAGTTCGCAGCCTTCCACCTTTGCGAAAATGAAGCCCCGGACGCCATAGACGCCGAGGCTCCTGAACTCATATTTTCCGCTGTAATAGCTTAGAACAGCTTGTCCGCTATTTCTTCCACCAGCTCCGGGTAGTCGGTGGTGATGTAGTCAGCACATACTGCTATGCACTTCATAATGGTAGCCCTGTCGTTGACCGTCCATATATTGGTCTCAACTCCCAGTTTGTGGCCGCGGTCCACGAACTCAGGCTTGGAGTTCAGCATAACCGACATAGAGTAGTCCATAATGTCGATTCCGTCTTCTTTCAGTATCTCAGGCTCTCTGTTGCCGGAGAGGAAACCTATGGTGGCCTGAGGGTCCAGCTGACGGATCAGCAGGCAGGCATCGTAGCTGAAGGCGATATATTCGACCTTGTCCTTAAGACCCATCCTTTCCACCATCTGCACCGTAGCCATAGTGGCCTCAAGTGTACGCTCGGTGGTGGAGTGGTCCTTGATTTCTATTATCAGCTTGGTGCTTTCGGACTTGCCGGCCTGGGTGAGGTATTCCGAAAGGCTCGGCAGAGTTTCTCCGTTGGAGAGTTTCACCGTGCGAAGGGTGGCATAGGAGGTAGTCTGCACATCATAGCCTCCTATCCTGCCGTCGTGATTAATCATAAGCGAATCGTCAGCGCTGAGCCATACATCGGTTTCGGAGGCGTAATAGCCGGCCTGCTGGGCAAGCCTCAGGCCTTCGAGAGAATTCTCCGGTGCTCCGCTGTTGTGCACCCCGCGGTGGGCAATAACCTTTGGCCTGCGTGATACGCAGGACGGCTCGCTCAGCCTGAATTCCACTACTCCCAGAGGGGTGGTGAGATTGTCCCTGGTGAAATCCACCCTGTAGGCTCCGTCCCCGACTGCAGCATTGATTGTCGCAACTCCATCTGAAATGCTGCACTCCCCGTCAAGGCAACTGCCGGTGCTTATGCCATAAAGTGCTATTCTGTCGGAAGGCAGCAGGCCGTCCGCAGAGAGCTTGAAGCTTGACCCGTCCGCGATTGCGCATTCGGGGATGAAGCTGACCTTGCGAAGACCGGTGCAGTGCGCAGTCGCGTCCTGAGGTACTTTGGCGAAACGCCTTGCCACTTCGGCGGAATCAAAGACGGCATCGTGCACCTTGGCGAGTACTATTTCGCCGTTCCAGGCGCACTCGGGATCGCTCTTGCTGCAATTCCCGCCTATGCACAGCCACTGGGCTGTCTTGGCTGCTGGAAGTGAGAATGTTTCGGCCTTGCAGCTGTCCACCATCTCTGAGTCCACCCACAGCCTTGCCATCTTTGCACTTGCATCCCAGCAGAGCACGGCGTGGTGATAAACTCCGGTTCTGACTCCCTTGCCTGAAGACAGGCTTACCTGCTTGCCGCCAGCCCAAAGCTCAGCTACAATTCTTCCGTTGCTGTCCTTTCCGCTAACGCCCAGTCTTGCTCCTCCGTTGTACAGGCAGCCGATAGCGCTCATAAAACCGGAAGACGGGAGCTCGTCAACGGCAAATATGCTTTCGAGCGTAAAGCCGTCGGCCATCTTTTTGACAAATGCCGCATCGGAAGCGAAATCCACCCTTCCGTAGCCCGAAAGCGGTGAAGTTCCCGCCTCGTGGGTAAAGGAAGCGGTGCAAAAGCCGAAGGCTGTATTGTCGAAGGTAGCCATATTGCCTCCCTCGGCATAGTCAGGCTCGAACTGCCAGTCTATTGCGGCTGATTTTTTGAGCACTACAGGAATGCTCTCCTCCAGTTTGCCGGATTTGAGTGTTACCAGGGCAGTGCGGTCCTCGCTGTCGCTCAGAGGCCCCGTTATGGTCACGGTGATGCTGCTGTCCGTCGGGTCGGTGCTCAACCAGTCCCCGTTCTGCACGGAAACTTCGTAATCTCCGTCCACATTGAGCCTGAAGGTCTTGCTGTCACCGCTGTTCACAGCCGTGAAACGCGCATCCGCAATTTCCAGCACCGTAGCCTCCCTGAATGGCTCGGGAGCCGGTGTTTTCTCCTTCTGACAAGCGGAAAATGCTGCCAGCAAAGGCAGCATTCCCCAGTAGAGTTTATTCTTCATTGAGAGTTTTCGATTTTAGAGGGGAGTTGACTCCCAACTTTTCCCAAGCCCGGTCTATGCCCGCCTTGAGTTTGTTCCAGTGTCCGCAGGTCGATATGTGCACAAGGTCGAAGACCATACAGCCCGGGGATTTGGTAAGGCACAGATAGGCTGCGGCTTCCGAATCGAATTCGCGGCTGGCAACCGAGAAGGTGCCCCAGTAGTTGCAATCTCCCATAAGCATATTGTTGCACTTGTACAGGGCATATTCTATGGTCTCCGGGTCCATTCCGTTGACCTTGTTGAGGTAGGCTCCGAGCTGGAAGGTGTCCAGAAGGTCGGCATATCCTGTCTTGTAATAGTTTTCGGTAGCCCACCAGTTGAGATTCACTGCCTTGTATTTCGGGCTGGCCCAGTTCTGGCCGGTGGCAGGCAGAGGTCCCCAGGAGGCAGCCCACACTTCCAAATCCACATCAGGACGTA
>CAMGFA010000047.1 GCA_946055165.1 uncultured Bacteroidales bacterium | reverse complement strand
AACAATAAAAGGAGGAAAAAATATGAATTGGACAGCAATCTGGAGTCAGGCTGCGGCGCCTTCTTTTGCAATGGGTATGCTGCAAGGAAAGAAGAAAACCATTGTATTTACAGTAATCTCTCATATATCGGGAGAGACGGTCAGAATGCGTTTTTCAAACATCTATGGAAAGAAACCATATAAAATTGGCGCTTTGGCAGTTTGGTTAAACGGAAAGAAATACGATATAACCGTCGGAGGGAATACGTCTTTTTCTATTCCGACAGGCGGATACACCTATTCCGATCCGACAGCGATCCCGGTTTCTGCCGGTGCAGAGCTGGAGATCCGGCTTTACTATGTTTCCAAGGCTCAGGACAGCAATATGACAATAGAGGAAGCTGCTGCCTATCCCGGTGATCACACTATGGATGAAGCATTACCTCAGATCCGGAAAGAGCCTTATAAGGTACAATACAATCTCTATGATGCTGTGGTCTCCCTGGACCGGGTAGAGGTGCAGTCAGAAGAACCCTCTAAAGTGATCGTTGCCTTTGGTGACAGCATTACTGCCATGAACCGCTGGGTAAAGCCCCTTAATAAGCGGCTTCTGGATGCCTATGAGGGGAGGTACACACTTCTAAATGCCGGAATAGGTGGCAATTGTCTGACCTACACCGTGCCTGGTTTCATGGGTAGTTCCTATGGAGAAAAGGGAATAGCTCGTTTTGAGCGGGATGTACTCAGTTTTGACAATCTTCATGCTGTTATTATTGCATTGGGTGTAAACGATGTTGCTTATTACACAAAGAAAACAGCGTCGATCATTTCCTTTGAAACGTACAAAGATGCCACAACAAACATTGTTACGCAGCTCCGCAACCGAGGTGTTCGCGTCATTGCCCAGACCCTGACGCCCCGAACAGGTTACATGGACAAAGGATACACCTCCGAAATGGAAGCACTGCGCATTCGGATCAACGAATGGATTCGCTCCTGCAATCTGTTTGATGATGTATTTGACGCTGATGAGTTGCTCCGGGATGAAAACAACCCAGCTTGCATAAAGAAAGCACTTCATCAAGGCGACTATTTGCACCCGAATGCGGCAGGCGGAGAACAAATGGCACAGGCCTATGATCTCACAGCCCTGACTGGCGAGGAACAGTGATGGGAAAGAAATATTTTACATTAAGCTTTGATGACGGCCTTGAGCAGGATAAAAAAGTACTGGAGCTCATGAAAAAGTATGGCCTGCGGGGAACTTTTAATCTGAACTCCGGTATGTTCGGTCTGCAAGGAGAAGTAAAAGGCATCGGTACCTTTTCGTTTCAGGATTGTGAGGCTGGCATCCGGCACCATTGGCCATTCTCCTATGTACCCCACAACCGCATCCCAGAGGATGAGATTCGGGATGTGTACGCGCAGATGGAAGTCGCTACTCACGGGTACCGGCACGAGCCTCTCGGAAAGGTCAACGACTCAATGATGCAAAGATCCGTGAATCAGGACAAGGAAATACTTGAACGGCTCACCGGAAAACAAATTCTTGGTCACGCTTATGCACATGGCTCCACATCTCCCGCCGTGGAACAGCACTTGAAGGCACAGGGTTATCTTTATGCCAGAGCTGTTTTGCCCTCCGGAAGCTTTGAATATCCCGAGAACCCTCTGAATTTTCGCCCATCTTCTTCTGTGATTATGGGCAATACAATGAAATTGGTCAAAAAGTTTATCGAGGCGGAGGCTGACGACCGGGATTTGCTGCTCTATCTGTGGGGTCATTCCTATGAAATGGATTACGGCAAGGGTGCCGCAAGTTGGGATGGCCTTGAAAGGCTATTTGCAGCAGTTGCAGGACGCGAGGATATTATATACTGCACAAACAGCGAAGCTTTTTTGCGTATTTGAAGGAGGTTAACAAATGAAAAAGACAAGTTTCAATCTGAACTGGCAGTTCAAACGCGTCGATTCTGACGAGGCTCCTCAATCTATAAATCTTCCTCATGACGCTATGTTGTATGAAAAACGGGACCGGAATACGCCCACTGCCGGAGCCTGCGGATATTTCCCTGGCGGTGCTTATGAATACTCTAAAACATTCTATATGCCGGAAAATGAGCACGAAAATGTGCATATCCTCGAATTTGAGGCAGTGTATAAGAATGCATCGGTCTATATCAATGGCGTTTTGGCGGCCCAGCGGCCCTACGGTTACACCAATTTCTATGTCTCCATGGACGAGCACCTGCACTTCGGCGGAGAAAACCAGATCAAAGTAATTGCAGATAATTCTGCGGTTCCTAACTCCCGCTGGTATTCCGGAAGCGGTATTTACCGAAATGTAAACTTATATACAGGTAACGCTTTCCATTTCCTACCGGATGGGCTGCTGATCTCCACTGCTGATAATGAATCCGTTGCAGTCAAGGCAGCAGTCAGCGGAGGTGATCAGGTCAAAGTCGTTGTTACGGATCATGACGAAGTTGTTGCAGAGGCAATCGAAAATGTGGTAAACCAGCAGGCCACCATTCATCTTTGTGTTCCGCAGCCCCGACTCTGGGATGCGGAGCATCCCGAACTCTACCGCTGTACCGCGTATCTTTTGAAGGATGGAAAGGAAGTGGATCAGGCAGAAGACCTGTTTGGTTTCCGAACACTGAAATGGAATGTAAAGGGATTCTATGTAAATGGCAAGAAAACGCTTCTAAGGGGTGCCTGCATTCATCATGATAACGGCATCTTGGGTGCCTGTTCCTTCGAAGATGCTGAGGAGCGCCGGGTTCGCCTGCTGAAAGAAGCAGGTTTCAACTCTATTCGCAGCGCTCACAACCCCGCATCGAAAGCGCTGTTAACCGCCTGTGACAAGCTGGGTATGTATGTGATGGACGAATTTTGCGATAACTGGCTGGTACACAAAAACCCGTATGATTATGCAGATCAGGAGTTCCGCCAGTGGTGGGAACAGGATCTGACTGCCATGGTTATAAAAAATTACAATCATCCCAGTGTGATCATGAACTCTATCGGTAACGAAATTTCCGAACTTGCCATACCTGAAGGTCAAGAGCTTTGCAGAAAGATGGCCGAATTGGTCAGAGCGCTGGACCCGGACAAGGCTGTCACGTTGGGTATCAATATGATGCTCTGCAGCATGGCAGCAAAGGGCGGTGGAATCTACGGCGACAAAAAGGATGGAAAAGAAAACAAGAACGGCAGCCAGACCATGGACAACCTGCCCACCTCCGCTTTCTTCAATCTTCTGATGAACAAGATGGGCGGCATCATTGAGGGTGCTGCCGCGAAGCCTGCCGCAGATAAGGCAACAGAGGTAGCCATCTCTTATCTGGACATCGGAGGCTACAACTATGCTGCCTCCCGCTATGAGATGGACGGGAAACTCCACCCCGATCGTGTGATCGTAGGTTCTGAAACACTTCCCAAAAATCTCTACAAGAACTGGAAATTAGTAACGAAGTACCCCTATGTCATTGGAGACTATATGTGGACAGGATGGGATTATCTTGGTGAAGCTGGTCTGGGTACAGTTCGTTACAAAAGCTTCAAAAACCCCGGCCAGGATTCGCCCATCATTTCTGGTGGTTGTGGTGTGATTGATATCTGTGGAAAGCTCCGACCGGAAACTCAGTGGAATAGGCTCGTTTGGGGACTTACGGATACTCCTGGAATTGGCGTTGAACCTCTGACCCACGCAGGAGAACTCGGCTCTGTATCCATGTGGAGAAATACGGATGCTGTGGCAAGCTGGTCTTGGAATGGGTGTGAGGGCAAAAAGACAAAAGTAACCGTTTATGCAAGTGGAGCAATGGCAGAACTGCTTGTGAACGGCAAGTCTTACGGAAAGAAGAAGACGAAAGAATATAAGGCTGTATATCCCAAGGTGGTTTATGTGCCAGGCACCATCACCGCCATTAGCTATGACAGTAACGGAAAGGAGATCTCTCGCACGTCAATGACAACTGCAGGGAAAGAAACAAGGCTGCAAATCATCCCTGAAAAGCTGTCTCTGCGTCCCAACAGTCAAGATCTGTGCTATGTGAATATTGATCTGGTGGGAACAGATGGTGTTACCAAGTCCACGGAAGATGTTCCTATCACAGTAACTGTTTCCGGAGCAGGCAGTCTGTTGGCGCTGGGTTCTGCGAAGCCGAATATGGGAGAGTGTTTCTTTGCTGATACCCATACCACTTATTACGGCAAGGCCCTTGCCGTAATTCGAACGGGCAATGAATGCGGCAAAATCCATATCAAGGCAAGCGCTCCTAATCTGGAAGATCAATTTATTGAACTGGAAGTGCGGGAGTAACCAAAGCTTCCTATCTGGTCTTGCGAAAGATCTCCACATATTCCTCAAGGAGGGTGAACATGCTAAAAATTGCACAAAAAATCAAAAATGGTGAGTGTCCAGTACTTTGCTTTTTTGGTGACAGTATAACGGATGGCCAGTTTGAATTTGCTAATGGGCATAAGGAATCTGTTCGCCACGAAGAATGGGTGTTCTGGAATATACTAAGAAACCGAATTAGGGAAGAGATAGGGCAGGAG
Organism: uncultured Bacteroidales bacterium; assembly: GCA_946055165.1. Classification (GTDB taxonomy): domain Bacteria; phylum Bacteroidota; class Bacteroidia; order Bacteroidales; family UBA932; genus Cryptobacteroides. The sequence goes on along the minus strand of CAMGFA010000047.1, from coordinate 609 downwards.
GTTTCAATTGTCAATGCCGGAGTGGGCGGTAATTTTTCCAAAGACGGTCTTGCCAGAATACAGCAAGATGTTCTGGCAAGGCAACCGGACTTTTGCTGTGTTATGTTTGGTACTAACGATGTAACCAACGCCCACAAGGGAGACTCGGCGTTACAAGAATACGAAAAGAATATGGAGCAAATTCTGATTCGGTTGCGTGAAAGCAATATTGAAACAGTACTCATGACACCCGGAATGCTGTGTAAGCATCGTGTAAAAGGTTTCTGGGGATTTTGGTGGTATGTTCACAGATATTTTGAAAACCTGCAAAAGGCTGGGCACATGGATGCCTATGTTGCCAGAGCCAGAAAGATTGCCAACCAACTGGATATTCCGATTGCAGATGCATATGCCGAATGGCAGCTCCTCGAATCACTGGGAGTAGATACAACTGCTTTGCTGGCAAACGGTTTGAACCATCCGAATGCAGAAATGCACAAGGTATTTGCAAACAAACTATACGATGTGATTTTTATGTAGGAATAGCACAATGCCTCTTTGTAAAGCGCGACAGCAATCATCGAACGCCTCCCGAATGAAACAGACCGGCCCATCAGTGCGTATGCCAGT
>CAMGFA010000046.1 GCA_946055165.1 uncultured Bacteroidales bacterium | reverse complement strand
AACTTCTCGGGGTATTTGCAGTATTTTGCATGGCCCTCGTTTCCTGCAACAAAGATGAAGTGTCCGATGTCGCATACTACACTATCGAGCCGAAATTCTCAATCAAGTCTTCCGGTACTGATGTTTCCGCCATCGACAAAGCTCTGGACAACAGACATCAGGCACACTACTCAAGCGAGAAGGAAGCCCGCAGCGAATGGAATGCTTTTATCGATGCTGTCGATGACAAGAGCGTGGTCTTCGGCGACAGCGAATCGTATTACAAATTTTCCCTTGTGCTGAAAGATGTCAGGGGTGAGGACTTCGTTACCGTGAAAGTTCTCGAAACCATAGACTGGGACCAGAGCGGACGTCACAATCCATCCATCCACTGAATCAGTAAAAGAACAAGTCTCCTTTAACTTCGCTGAAGTCTTGCCGCTGCAGGGCTTCGGCGTTTGTGTAGATGTAATAGCTGCCGCAATCGTAGAAACGAAGTCCCCAGTCATCGTTCTCGTCTATCTGCAGAAGGCATATTTCTCCCGGATGGGCCTCTCTTATTTCGTCCTGAAGCGGATTTGCAAGAAGAAGATTTCCGTCGTGAGGGGTGTCGCAGACTCTTTCGAATGAGACTCCGAGGGAAGGGCGGAAGATGCTCTCATTACTATCTTCCCAGCAGAGGATGTACGGCGACAAGGGTTCACATTGCTCAATGTCGGGGCGATAGAGCACTACCGGCGGGGTATGGTAGTCGAGGGGAGAATCGAGTTCGCCCAAATAATAGTCGATCGGGGCAAAGAAATAGAGCATTCCCTTGTGGGGAAGGACATTCTCCGGATCTGAATCGGCCAGCTCTTCAAGGCGTATTTGGCAGATGAATGTCAAAGGCTCCGGGTAGCCGTCTTCCAGTTCCACATAAGGATAAGGCATATCGGGAGGCAAATCCGGAGCGCCCCACCAGTGGCTCCGGCCAACAAGTGGGTCCTTGCTTTCGAAGGTGTGTATTTTTATCGCCATACACACAAAGATAGTGAATTCTTCGATTTCTGCAGGCTTTTTTGTATATTTGCAGCGCAAAAGGCGGAGTTCTAGGCCTGTCATCCTCCGCACAGAATAAATTAAAACATAAAGGGCAAATGAAACACATTATTTCCATTGCAGCAGCCTTGCTGCTTCTGGTTGTGCCGGCAAGAGGCCAGGCCAATCTTCACATTCTCCAAAAAGCAAACGGAGGTCCCCAAACCCACATTATGGTGGATATTTCGAAAGTGGGGGAGAACTCTTTCACTTACGCCTTGTTCAGTGACGATATTTCCAGTCAGGGGAATTTCGCTTACATCCAGCTCTTTCATGAGCAAAAGTTCTGGGAGGCGCCTTTGTTCTTGCACGCCGAATACCGCAGCTATGGCCTTGACTCTCATTGTATTTATTTGGGAGTGGCATACGATTTCTTCACTTCCCATGGAATGATTGCCATTGAACCTCTCATCCGCAACAACAGTTTTTTCCCGGGGAACCGTCTTCCTGTTTTGAGCGTAGACGGAAGCTCCATGCAACTCTCTGTTATCACCGGCCACGATTGGGGCTGGTGCAATCTCAACAGTTTTACCGATATCTGGACAGCTCCCCGCAATGGAAGCGGCGCGGGCTGCTACAGTGAGGCCTGGCTTTATTTTCCATTAAACGACTGGCTGCAGCTCGGTACCATCACATGCCTTGGCTGGGACTTCAGTTCAAAGCCGCAGTTGAGCATTTTTCTCGGTGCAAAGTTCAATATGTAACATTTTTTGAAACTATGTCAATAAAAGCAATACTCCAACGTGAACTGGAAGATTACAAAGCGCTGTTCCGTAATATTCCCTCCATTGTTGTAGCGCTCTTTTTCCTGAGCGTGGTGGCAATGAATCTTCTGGCCAACAAGGAACTTTTCTCCACCAGCTGGCTCGCCCTGGACTGTGGTTTTACCCTCAGCTGGCTCTCTTTTCTGCTGATGGATATGATATGCAAGCGTTTCGGCGCAAAGGCCGCAATGAAACTTTCCATCGCTGCACTGCTTGTCAACCTCTGCGTGTGCGGGCTGTTTTATCTGCTTTCGCTCACGCCTGGCCATTGGGGAGAATATTACACTTATCTTGACAGCGAGCCTGCTGCCGCCCGGGCTGCCAATCAGGCGCTAAACCGCACAATAGGCGGAAGCTGGTACGTCGTTTTTGGATCGGCCCTGGCAATGCTTATCTCCTCGCTGGTCAACTCTCTTAGCAATCACTTGATAGCAAAACATTTGAAGCGGGATAATTTCGGCAGTTTCGCCCTGCGCTCTTTCAGTTCCACGGCCCTTGCACAGTTCGTGGACAATTTTATCTTTGCCAGCGTCGTAAGTCACGTCTTTTTCGGCTGGACCTGGACGCAGGTGATAGTATGCTCGCTGACCGGAGCCCTGATGGAACTGCTCTGCGAAGTTGTATTCAGCCCGCTGGGCTATAGGATGGCCCGGCAATGGGAGGAAGAAAAAGTTGGACAGGATTATTTGGACAAGAAAATATGAATATTCTGATTACTGGTACAAGCAGCGGTATAGGCCGTGCGGCCGCAAAGCTTTACCTTGAGCGCGGACATAAGGTATTCGGCATTGATATTCAGGCAGCTACATTAGCGCAAGATGGTGCATATACCCACATTATTGCAGATATAGCGGGGGACTTGCCTCTTCTTCCGCCTTGCGAAGTGCTGGTTGCCAATGCCGGTGTGCAGCAGAGCGGACGGGATATAGATGTAAACTTAAAAGGTACAATTGCGACCGTCGAAAAATACGCCTTTCACGAGGGCATAAAGGCTGTCCTAATTATGTGCAGTGCATCTGCGCACAGCGGGGCCGAATTTCCCGAGTATGCCGCTTCCAAAGGGGGCTTGCTCTCCTATATGCGCAACGCTGCCCAAAGGCTGGCAGGCTATGGCGCCGTCTGCAACAGCCTTTCTCCGGGCGGAGTGACCACGGAACTCAATCGTCCCGTTATGGACGATCCTGCCCTCTGGGAACAGATTATGGCCTGTACGCCTCTGCGGCGATGGGCCTCTCCCGAGGAGATAGCCCAGTGGATATGGTTCCTGACCATGGAGAACCGCTTCTGCACCGGCCAGGACATACTTGTTGACGGCGGCGAGAAAGACCTCAATACACATTTCGTCTGGCAGTAAAAGGTGTATATTATTATCCGAATACTAATGAGGTCTTTCGTCTCGAAGACCATTGAAAATGAATTAAATTATCGAAATAATTCAAGCAAACAGACAGCAATAATTAAATAGCATTTTGTTATCTTTGCAGACTATTGTAATCGAAAAGTCAACTTATGGAAACACAGGAAAGAAAAGCAAGTCTGCACGGCATATTGTTAATCGTTCTATTTTCCTTTTCGGCTTTTTATATTGCCGGATTTGGTTTTGTGAAGAAATTGTCCTTCAGTCCTTTGATTGTAGGAATTATTCTTGGAATGATATATGCCAATACACTTCGCAGTGTTCTCCCGCAGTCCTGGGCTCCGGGTATAAAGTTCTGCTCTAAACAGATATTGAGACTGGGTGTTATCCTCTATGGTTTCAGGCTTACACTTCAACAGGTTCTTGAAGTGGGCTTGCCTGCCATTGCCGTTGATTTAATCATTGTGTGCGGCACCTTATGCCTCGGTATTTTTGTGGGCAAACTTCTCAAAACCGACAGCCAGACAGCCCTGATGACTTCAGTCGGCAGTGCAATCTGTGGCGCTGCTGCCGTTTTAGGGGCTGAACCGGTAGTCAAGTGTGAGCCCCATAAAACAGCAGTGGCCGTTACTACGGTTGTGATTTTCGGCACCATATCAATGTTCCTCTATCCTGTCCTTTACCGTAGCGGGCTTTTGGATTCGCTGACCGACAAGCAGGTGGCGGTATATCTCGGGTCCACTGTCCACGAAGTAGCCCATGTCGTTGGTGCGGGGAATGCCATTGATGCCGCGGGAGGAAATGTGGCCGATATTGCTACAATCACCAAGATGATTAGAGTTATGCTTTTGGCTCCGGTCTTGATGATTATGGGTTTGTTCATAGGATCCGGGAAAAAGGACGGAAACAAGGGCGGGAAAAACAAAATCACGGTTCCATGGTTCGCTTTTCTCTTTGTTCTTGTGATTTGCGTCAACTCAATTCTTCAAAGCATATCTTTCATCCCTCAGGATGGACTCGAAAAACTAACGCAGGCCATTAATTCATTCGACACTTTCCTGCTGACTATGGCGATGACTGCTCTGGGAGCGGAAACGACTTTCGACAAATTCAGGCAGGCCGGTTTAAAACCTTTCCTTCTTGCCGCAGTCCTGTTTATATGGCTCACAGTTGGAGGTTTTTTCATCACAAAGATGATTGTCTAAAGGTGCACCTCTTACAATGCCGGAAGGGGTGAGAGTATTTTTGTGCGCATTTTCATATTATCCGATTAATATTATGGCAAAAGAAAACATTTATCTGGCGTCAAAACCCCGTTATGAGATTTTGGACGGACTTCGCGGAGTGGCGGCTCTTATGGTGATTATTTTTCACTGTTTCGAAACTTATGTTCCGATGGTAGGCACTCAAATTGTCAACCACGGTTATCTGGCAGTGGATTTCTTTTTTGTTCTGAGCGGATTTGTAATTGCTTATGCTTACGATGACCGCTGGGACAAAATGACGACATGGGGCTTTTTTAAACGCCGTCTGACCCGTCTGCATCCTATGGTGATTGCAGGATCACTCATAGGCGCAGCGCTGTTTTTCTTTGCCGGAGGAGCTTTTCCTCAAACTTTGGAAACTCCGCTGTGGAAGTTTGCGCTCTGTCTTGTGATGGCGCTGTTGATTCTTCCTTGCCCTAACACCCTTGACATTCGCGGATGGGGAGAATTCAACTCCTTCAACGGACCGCAGTGGTCGCTGACTTTCGAATACATAGGCAATATTCTTTATGCCTTTGTTTTCCGTCATCTTCCGAAGTTTGCACTGGCGTTTCTTTGCGTAGTCTGCGCGTTCTTTACTCTGGATCTGACCATGGGATGGGACGTATTCGGTTTCTTCCCTAACGGTCCGCAGTACACCGTAATCGGCGGATGGAGTCTTACCGCACAGCAGATTTATATAGGCTTCACCCGGCTGCTATATCCTTTCCTTTGCGGTATGCTGATTTCGCGCATCCTGCCTTCTCGCCGCAGCGAGAGCAATCCGAGCGGCAGTCCGATTCATCTGAAGGGTGGATTCTGGTGGTGCAGCCTCGCACTCATCCTCATCTTCTCCATCCCTTGCATCGGCGGAAAAACAGGCATTGCTGACGGTCTGTACCAAGCTGTCTGCATCCTGCTGCTTTTCCCTCTCATAGTGCTGGCAGGAAGCGGCAGTGTAACCACAGACAAGCGCAGTGTAGCCATCTGCAGATGGCTCGGCGAGATTTCCTATCCGCTTTACATTACACATTATCCCATCATGTACATGCAGATGAGCTGGGTGGCAGAGCATCACGATGCTCCGTTGTGGATGCATATTGCCGTCAACGCTGGTGTGGTGTTC
>CAMGFA010000045.1 GCA_946055165.1 uncultured Bacteroidales bacterium | reverse complement strand
GAGGAAGGCAACATCAGCGGCGACTCGTTCAGCGCCAGCTTGAGCGGCCTGAGCGTTGGTACTACTTACTGCTATCAGGCTTATGTTACGGTGCAGGGCACGGAGGACAAGTCTTCCATCGTACAGACTTTCACCGGGGAGGTCAAGGAATTCACTACTGGATATAAGATTCCGGCAATGCTTGAAGCTCCTGCCACAAAGAGCGGATACATCTATGCTGGTCACGGCATCGGGGATGGGACGGACTCAAATAAGGGCCCTAACCGCAATTACAACTATTGCTACGATATCTCGCGCTATGCCGCCCTCTGGGTAGCATATCCGCTGACTAATGCACACACGCAAGGCTTAGCCTCTACTTCCAGCTGGAAATACGATTCGAAAATCGACAGCAAGTATCAGCCGGCAATCACGGGCAACAGCTACGGTACCGTATATAACAACAGCGCCTATTCCCGTGGCCATCAGTGTCCTAATGCTTCCAGGAAGTCTGACGCTACCATGAACAGCCAGACCTACTACGCAACCAACCAGACTCCTCAATTGCAGAACAAGTTCAATTCCGGAATCTGGAGCGCACTCGAAAACGATGTCCGTGCTCTCACAACCAACCGGAGTGACACTCTGTATGTAGCCACAGGACCTTGTTATCAGACCGTTGGAGGCAGGGAAGAAGTCACTTGGCTCACGGCAACGAAAACGAGCACAGTACCTTATAAAGTTCCTTTGGCCAATTACTACTGGAAGGCGGTGCTGAAGATAAAGACTGTAAATGGTTACATTACAGATGCTTGTGCGATAGGAATCTGGCTTGAGCACAAGGCTTATGAAAGCAGTGACTATACTCCGTATATCGTGAGCATAGACGAAATAGAAGCGAAAACGGGCTTTGATCTTTTCCCGGGGCTTCCGGACGTGCTGGAAGAATCGGCAGAAAAGGCAAGGCCAACATGGACAGAGTTCCAAAACTTCTAGACCCAAACCTCCGCAACAACGGAGGCTGTGCCGAAAGGCATCTTACTTACTTTTTTACCGCAAAACGGTAAATGATTTGATTGTAAGCCGTGTCGTCGCGAGATGCCACGGCTTTTTCGTCCAGCACGAACAAAAAAGAGGATGAAGCGCAAACCTCATCCTCCATATCGTGTAGTTTAATTGCAGATTACATCATTCCGCCGGCAGGCATCTGTGGCTGAGCCGCTTCCGGTTCAGGGATGTCAACAATGCCGCACTCGGTGGTGAGGAACATTCCGGCAACGCTGGCTGCGTTCTCCAATGCCACGCGGGCAACCTTGGTAGGGTCGATTACACCAGCCTCGAAGAGGTTCACGAACTCATCGGTACGGGCATTGTATCCGAAATCGTCGGAGCCTTCCTTGATTTTCTGGATAATCACGCTGCCGTCAACACCTGCGTTCTGGGCAATCTGGCGCAAAGGCTCTTCGATGGCCTTTGCCACGATTCTGATACCGGTGGTCTCGTCCTCGTTGTCGCCCTTGAGATTTTCCAAAGCGGAGATGGCACGGATGTAAGCTACGCCGCCACCAGGAAGATAGCCTTCCTCCACAGCTGCGCGGGTTGCATTGAGGGCATCCTCCACGCGGTCTTTCTTTTCCTTCATCTCAACCTCGGTGGTTGCACCTACATATAGCACTGCAACACCGCCGGCGAGTTTGCCGAGACGCTCTTTGAGTTTCTCCTTGTCGTAGTCGCTTGTGCTGACTTCAATCTGGGAGCGGATAAGAGCCACGCGCTCGTCGATAAGTTCCTTGGAACCCTTTCCGCCGACGATGGTGGTATTGTCCTTGGTGATGGTAACTTTTTCTGCTTTTCCGAGCATGTCAGGAGTGGTGTTCTCGAGAGTTATGCCCTTCTCCTCGCTGATTACGACTGCACCGGTAAGGGTAGCAATGTCCTCGAGCATTTCCTTGCGACGGTCGCCAAAGCCCGGAGCCTTCACGGCAGCAACCTTCAGAGAGCCGCGCAGACGGTTTACAACGAGTGTTGTAAGTGCTTCACCTTCAACATCTTCTGCAATGATAAGCAGCTCCCTGCCTTCGCGGGCGATAGGCTCGAGTACGGGAAGGAGGTCCTTCATCGAGCTGAGCTTCTTGTCGGTGATGAGAATGGAAGGATTGGTCAGTTCTGCCTCCATTTTGTCGGAGTTGGTCATAAAGTAGGCGGAAATGTAGCCGCGGTCGAACTGCATGCCTTCAACAACCTTGACTTCTGTTTCGGTTCCTTTGGCCTCTTCTACGGTAATCACACCGTCTTTCTTGACTTTTGACATTGCATCGGCAATGAGTTTTCCGATGTAGGCGTCGTTGTTGGCGGAGATGGTACCCACCTGCTCAACCTTCGAGTAGTCGTCGCCGACCTCGTGGCTGCGGGCGCGAAGGTCTTCCACAACAGTGGCCACTGCCTTGTCAATACCTCTCTTGAGGTCCATAGGGTTGGCGCCGGCAGTAACGTTCTTTATGCCGACATTGATGATGGCCTGAGCCAGTACGGTTGCGGTTGTGGTGCCGTCACCAGCCTGCTCGTTGGTCTTGGAAGCGACCTCCTTGACCATCTGTGCACCCATGTTCTGGAAGCGGTCTTCCAGTTCAATCTCCTTGGCTACGGTCACGCCGTCCTTGGTTACTTGAGGGGCACCATATTTCTTGTCAATCACTACATTGCGTCCTTTTGGACCGAGTGTTACCTTTACTGCATTTGCAAGTGCATCTGCGCCCTCCTTCATTTTGGAGCGGACGTCAGAATTGAATTTGATTTCCTTTGCCATAATTACAGAATTGCTAAAATGTCAGACTGTTTTACGATAAGGTACTTTTTGTCTTCGAAAGTCACCTCTGTGCCGGCGTATTTTCCATAGAGGACAAGGTCACCTTCCTTGACTTCCATTGGCTCGTCCTTCTTTCCCGGGCCTGCTGCGATAACTTTACCCTGCTGGGGTTTTTCCTGTGCCGAATCGGGGATATAGATTCCCGATGCTGTCTTGGTCTGGGCCTCCTGAGGCTCGACAAGAACTCTGTCTGAAAGTGGTCTGATCATAATATTTCGTTTTTTGTTATTTGCCAAGTGGCTCTTTGTTCTGGCAGTCACTTGTGCAAGTCTCATACCACTGACAATTTGTCAAAGCCTGTTTTGCCACAGGACGATTCCCATGGACACGCTCACGTTGAGCGAGTGCTTGCTGCCGAACTGGGGGATTTCCAGAACCAGGTCCGATTCGTCCACAACATCCTGGCTCACCCCGTCCACCTCGTTTCCGAAGATGAAAGCGTACTTGCCCCCGGCCTCCCGGCGGAATTTCTCCAGCGAGAGCGAATTGCAGGTCTGTTCCACCGCTACAATCGTGTAGCCTTCGCCCTTGAGCCTCTCCAGCGCCTGCATCGTGGAGTCGAAATGCTCCCAGGGCACCGAATCTTCCGCGCCCAGGGCCGATTTGTGGATTTCGGCGCTCGGCGGACAGGCGCAGATGCCGCAGAGGCAGATGCTGTCCACCTTGAAGGCATCGGCCGTGCGGAAAGCGCTGCCCACATTGTGAGCGCTGCGGATGTTGTCCAGCACCAGCACCGTCCCCGACGGCGGCAGCATTCTGTAGGCCGATGCGCTCACCCGGCCGAGTTCGATATTCAATAATTTGCGGTCTTTCATTTCGCGGGCAAATATAAATAATTATATTTGTCTTACAATACCCATAATTATGAAACAGGACAAACAAATTTTTGATCTTATCGAGGCGGAGAAGACCAGACAGATGGAAGGTCTTGAACTCATCGCTTCGGAAAATTATGTAAGCGACGAAGTGCTCCGCGCAATGGGGAGCATCTGCACCAACAAATACGCCGAAGGCTATCCCGGGAAGCGTTATTACGGCGGCTGCGAGGTTGTGGACAAAATCGAACAGCTTGCAATCGACAGGCTTAAAGCACTTTACGGAGCCTGCTGGGCCAATGTCCAGCCGCATTCCGGAGCTCAGGCCAATCTGGCAGTAATCATGTCCATCCTCAAGCCGGGCGACACCTTCATGGGCCTGGACCTGAGCATGGGCGGCCACCTTACCCACGGCTCTCCTGTGAATGCATCGGGCATTCTCTATAAGGCAGTTGCCTACGGTCTGGACAAGCAGACGGGCCGAATCGACTACGACAAAATGGAAGAGACTGCGCTTGCCTGCCGTCCGAAGCTCATCATCGGAGGGGCATCGGCCTACTCAAGGGAGTGGGACTACGAGCGTATGCGCGCAATAGCCGACGAGGTTGGGGCCGTGCTCTGGATAGATATGGCCCACACTGCCGGTCTCATCGCTGCCGGTCTGCTCAAGAATCCTGTCCGATACGCCCATATCGTGACTTCCACCACGCACAAGACCCTTCGCGGCCCGCGCGGCGGAATCATCCTCATCGGCGAGGATTTTCCGGACCCTCAGGGACGATGCACTCCTAAAGGCCTGCCTAAGACGATGAGCCAGGTTCTGGACAGCTATGTGTTCCCTGGTGTGCAGGGCGGTCCGCTTGAGCATGTGATTGCTGCAAAGGCAGTTGCCTTCTACGAAGCTCTGCAGCCGGAGTTCGCCCAGTATCAGATGCAGGTTGTGGCAAATGCTGCTGCGATGGCCCGGGCTTTTGTGGACAAGGGCTATCAGCTTGTAAGCGGCGGAACCGACAACCATCTTATGCTCATTGACTTGCGCGGCAAATTCCAGAATGTGTGCGGCAAGCTGGCCGAAAAGGAACTTGTGCGGGCAGACATTACCGTGAACAAGAATATGGTTCCTTTCGACAGCCGCAGCGCCTTCCTTACATCCGGATTGAGAATCGGCACGCCTGCCGTTACTACCCGCGGTTTCAAGGAGGAAGATGTGGTCAAGATGGTGGATCTGATAGACGAAGTCCTCTGCTCCTGCGCCAAGTGGCACGATCCTCAGCAGAGTCCTGCAGCAGAGATTACAGCTCCTGAGCATCTGGCTCTTCTGGAAGATGTCAAGCGCAGGGTTCACGCCATCACTGCCGGCCGCCCGCTCAACGCCTATCAGGAGTAGAACTATACCTATTATATATAAGATGAAAATGAGAGTAAAATTTTCTGCAATGGCCATTTTGGCCATTGCACTTGCAGCGAGCAGCTGCACCACCATTGATTCGGCCTCTGTGGGAATCCGCTTCAAGAAATGGTCGAACAATGAGAATTTGCGCGGTGGTGTGGAAGGTACCTGTCGCGGCTGGGTGTGGTACAATCCCATTACCGAGTCGATTTTTCAGTATCCGACCTTTATCCAGCGTGTGACTTATGAGCCATTTACGGTGAATCCTAAAGATGCAGCCATCTTTTCGATGACTCCAACTCTGGCGTACCAGATAGATGAATCCAAAGCAACGGAAATCTTCATCAAATACCGCCAGCCGGTGAAGGAACTTGAGAAAGGATATATCAAAACCTGTATTTTCGAGGCTTACAGAACCTGCGCCAACAACTACACTTCCGATGAACTTATGGCCAACAGGGCCAAATTTGAGGCTGAAGTTCGTGCCAGGCTGGATTACTCGATGAACCAGGAAGGCTTCATTGTCCGTGAGTTTACCACCAAGATCGACCCTCCGGCATCCCTGACAGAAGCCATTAATGCAAAAAACGAGGCGGTACAGAATGCATTGAAGGCAGAGAATAAGGTGAAGGAGGCGGAAGCTGAGGCGAAGATTAAGATTGCCACTGCTGAGGGCGAAGCCAAAGCGCTCAAAATTAAGGGCGATGGCGAGGCTTATTATAATAGGGTAGTCTCGGCTTCGTTGAACAAACTGCTTGTAGAGCAATATGCTATAGAGAAGTGGGATGGCAAGTTGCCTCAGTACAGCGGGGGTGATGCAGTGCCGTTCATAGGATTGGGCAAATAAAAATTTTTAATTTTTTATTAAAAAAGTTTGCAGAATCAAATTTTATTGCTACCTTTGCAATCCCGTTTGAAATGAACGGGATTTTTTACGGCCTCTTCGATGGCGACATCGAAAAAAAAGTAAAAAAAATTGAAATAAATTTTGCAAAGTTAAAAAAACTTACTACCTTTGCAACCCGCTTCGCGAAATGCGAAAGCGAAACAAAAAGTTCTTTGAAAAGACTGGAAAGATAAGTACAAGCAAGTACCGAGAGAATTCAAGAAAATTTAATCGAGAGCGT
>CAMGFA010000044.1 GCA_946055165.1 uncultured Bacteroidales bacterium | reverse complement strand
AAAACGGAAATTTGATGGCCCGAAAGCAGAAACGGATGGGATCGGTCGACTGCTTCGGTAAAATTGAAAACATTCAACGACAATCCCTAAATACTCCAAAAGCCTGCTCAGGAGCAAAATGATAACTCAGATGCTCAATCTGATATATCATCAGGGTCACGGAGATGTCATTCACCAAAGTGGTGTTGTCGTAGTCGAAAACTGCGTACGGAGGACAGGCCGGGTCATAACTTGCCGATTTATTACCCTGAGTCTCAATAAGATTGCAAAGAGCCTTGTGGGTGTCGGATTCCCATCCATCCTTTGGAAGCACTGGAGAGGAACAGGATGCGAATGTAAATAATGCAGCAAAAAGAGAAAGCAGCGACAGGACACTATGTCCACAAGTGCTGCAGATTATTTGAGACTTCGTGTTCATATTCTTCAAAGTTACACAATCTTTGATACAAAGCCAAAACGAGGAATCAACAAAGCCTCCAGGAAACTAAAAAAGAGGATGGCCTTTTTGGTCACCCTCCTTTATTGCAATATTGAAGATGCATCTTAAGCCCTTCTGGCCATGGCATCCTGATAGTATTTCTGGTTCACGAACACATCTTCCTTATATGGGTTGATGTGGCGTTTCTTGGCCTGAACGATGATGTATCCGAGAGCTACTGCATTGAGTATCAAAGCAAGGGCGCTGACGATAATCATTGCGCTTGGATCGGCATTGGCGCTTCCGCCTTCAACTATGTTGTTGAGAGTTCCATCGGCATAGAGACGAGGCAGGGTTGCCCATTTGCTGGCAGCGGTACCATCGGAGAAGGTGCACTGGAAGAGAGGGAATACCTGTGCGAACATACACCAGATTGCCAGAGTATTGGCACGGTTCTGAATCCAACCGCCCTTGTTCCAGAGAACAGCAGCAATGGTAGGAGCGAGCAGAAGTGCAATACCGCAATACCAAGAGTGGGTAGGAAGGCAGTTGTAGGTGTAGGCAAAGTTCCATACATCATAAACGAGAATATATACCCAGGTCATATCAGGCCAAAGCATATCTTTCTGGTCCTTGGATGAATAGATGCTCCACCAGGCAGTCATACAGAAAATGTTCAGAATACCGGCAATGCCGTTCATCACATTGTGCCATCCGCCGAAAAGCCATACGTCTTCAACAGAAAGTCTCCATACGCCCCAGCCTTTGATTGCAGTCTCGAAGTCCGATGCCACAGCAATAAGGATATTGATGGCTACGATGACAAACGGGAATGGCTTGAACCAATGTTTCTTGCCAATACCCCAGCCATACTTGATCATCATGAATCCGATACATCCTGCAAGAGCTGCATAAATCTTTGCATAATGGAACCAACCGTTCATATAGAGATATGTCTGGTTGTTCAAAGCCCACTCTGCACCTACTGCAGCGCCTATCTGAATGGCAACAAAATAGGCAGTGAGTGCGGCAGGAAGTACGAAAAACATAAAAATACCACCGAACTTGCTTCTGCGGGCAAATTCGTTGAGAAGGATAAGACCAAGCAGAACTGCTATCATCGCAATCCATTGGTAAACGGCCATATCCCCGTAAACGTGAAATAGCATAATTGATAGATTTGAATTGGTTATTGATTGTAAAATAAAACAGTATCTATTTACTGCTGTCCACAGGCACTAAGCTCTGGCAGTCCTGCGAATCTGCACAAGACTGAGCACGAGCCAGAAGGCAGTGATTGCCAATGACATCGGCACTCCCACAGTGAGCAATTCCATGGCAAATACAGCCACCCCGTCGGTCTCGGTAAGAGCAGTGAAGAACGGGAAACGCCAAATCAGTTCGCCGTTGATTATATGGTCCACAATCAGCATCAGGGTACCGCCCCAAAGCATCTTTTCCAAATCCTTCACCTTGGATTTGAGCAGAACTGCAGTTCCCTCCCCTTTAATTTCCGAACCAAGTTTTTTTCTATAAATTGTAGTGGCAACAGCCTGTGCCAAAGGTACTAAAAAGCAACACATATTATTCTTCTTTAATTTCTATTTCCTTAATTTCCACTTCATTACCTCTTAAAAGGTAAGTCTTTCCGCTCCCGCAGCAGGGACAAGTCTTTCCATGGGCAACAGTACCGAACTCAGTCTTGCAATCCTCACAAAAAGACACGGCCCCGATGGTCTGAACCTCAAGTTCGCAGCCCCTGAGCAAGTCCTCCTTGTCGGCAGCCCAGCGCCAGCAGTCGGTGAGGTATTCCGGAACCACGGTCGATACCTCACCAATGTTCATCACCACCTTGGAAACATGTTTCACAGAATTTTCCTCTGCCACCTGCTTCACATCGCGGATAATATAAAAGACAATGCCTAATTCGTGCATCAGTTCTTCTTCTTGGTCAATATCTTAACTCCCCTCTTGATCACGTAAGGCAAAAGTGCACCCACCTTGTCTTCTGCTTTCACGAAAGTGCTGCACTCAGGCAAATCCCTGTACAGATGGATGGCATCGAAACCGCACTTCGTGGTGCAGAGACCGCAGCCGATACACTTGTTCGGATCGACAACCGAAGCGCCGCAGCCCAGGCATCGGGCAGTCTCCTTGCGCACCTGCTCCTCGGTAAGGGTCTGCTGATACTCCTTGAACGGAGCAGTTCCTTCGGCCTTTGCCTCCACCTGGCGGGAGGAATTGTCATAGCTTTCGACCACTATCTCGCTCTTGTCCAGCTCGATAAAGTCCCTCCTGTTCCTGCCTATGGTCATATGGCCATGTTGCACATAACGATGCAGGGACTCGGCGGCCTCCTTGCCGGCAGCAATGGCATCGATGGCGAATTTAGGACCGGTAAAGCAGTCACCGCCCACAAAAATATCCTCTTCTGCAGTCTGATAAGTGAGTTTGTCGGCGACAGGATAAACTCCGCGCACGAACTCGACCTTTGTTCCTTCGAGCAGATTCTTGAGTTCTACGGTCTGGCCGATGGCAAAAATTACCAGGTCGGCATCCAGGGTCAAGTTCTCATTTTCGTCGTAGCGAGGGGCAAAACGGTGGTTCTCATCGAAAACTGAAAGGCATTTCTTGAAGACGATTCCCTCAGCCTTGTCCTTGCCCAGAACCTCCTTCGGACCCCAGCCCGGAAGAATGTTCACTCCGTCTTCGCGAGCCTCGGCCCTCTCAAGCGGAGATGCAGGCATAATATCCTCTGTTTCAAGCGAAAGCATAGTCACTTCGGCAGCTCCAGAGCGTTTTGCAACACGGGCAGCATCTATTGCCACATTTCCGCCGCCGACAACTACAACTTTGCCCGATACAGGCAGTGCGCCGGTATTGGCAACGTGCAGGAAGTCGATTGCGGTACGCACTCCCGGAAGATCCTCACCCGGAACACCCGGCAGGCGGCCGCCCTGACAGCCTATCGCAAGATAGAAGCCCTTGTAACCCTGTTCCCGGAGCTGGGCAATGCTAATGTCTTTGCCCACTTCGATGCCGGTACGGATATCAACTCCGATTTCGCGCATCACGTCTATTTCAGCATCAAGAACTTCCTTTTCAAGCTTATAGGAAGGGATTCCGTAACGGAGCATACCTCCCGGCTGCTCGTTTTTCTCGAAGACAGTCGGATAATAGCCCATAGAAGCCAGATAGTAGGCGCAGGAAAGACCTGCAGGACCGCCGCCTATAATGGCGATCTTCTCCTTCCAGCGGCCCAGATTTGAAGCCACAACTATTTCAGGAACAAAACGATGCTCAGATTTGAGGTCCTGCTCGGCGATGAATTTCTTCACGGCGTCGATTGCCACGGCCTGGTCTATGGTTCCGCGGGTGCAGGCATCCTCGCAGCGCCTGTTGCAGACTCTTCCGCAGACAGCAGGGAACGGATTCTCCCTCTTGATGAGTTCCAGCGCCTCCCTGTACTTGCCTTCCGCAGCCTTCTTGAGATAACCCTGGACTGCAATATGTGCAGGACAGGCAGTCTTGCAAGGGGAAGTGCCGCTCGGATAGCAGTTTATGCGGTTGCGGTCGCGGTAATCCTCGTTCCACTTGTCCTTGCCCCACTTCGTGGCATCGGGCAGAACCTGGCGAGGATACTCCTTCTCACCGCTCTTGGTACAGATCTTCTGGCCCAGTTTCACAGCTCCTGCAGGACAATACTCAACGCAGCGGCCGCAGGCAACACAATTGGCCTTGTCCACCTTTGCCACATAGGCACTGCGCGACATATTAGGGGTATTGAAAAGCTGCGAGGTACGCAAAGCATTGCAAATCTTCACGTTGCAGTTGCAGATTGCAAAGATTTTCCCTTCGCCGTCTATATTGGTTACCTGATGCACATAGCCGTTGTCCTCGGCCCGGCGCAGGATTTCCATAGCCTCGTCGTAAGTGATGTCGCGACCGCGGCCGGTTTCGCGGCAGTAATCGGCCATATCTCCCACTGCAATGCACCAGTCGTGATAGTCGTCGGCACAGCCTTCATCGAGTTTCTTGCGCCCGTAGCGGCAAGAGCAGATGGAAGCGCCGATATGGCCTTCGTATTTCTTAAGCCAATAGGAAATGTGTTCAATATCAATGGATTGATTTTCCATAGAAATGGCTTTCTCCACCGGAATCACGTGCATTCCAATTCCGGCACCTCCCGGAGGAACCATAGCAGTAACATGCTCCAGCGGCAGGAAAGTCATCCTTTCGAAGAACATCGCAAGCTCCGGATGCCTGTCCATAAGCTCGGTGTTCATATTTGTATATTCGGCCGATCCGGGAACGAAGAGAGGCACCCAGTATTCGCGGTCCTCGCGCCTGTAGCTTGTGCCCTCCACCGGACCATCCTTGGTGTATTTGTCACCATAGTCGTATTCGAGCATTCCGAGATAGGCCAGCCTGTCCAAAAGGGCATCGAATTCCTCGTCAGTTGCAGTATAATGCTTTTTTCGGTTCCATTCGAGCAGCAGAGGATAAGGTCTGTGCTCACGAACGTGCATCGGCTTGCTTGACACCACGTCCAAAAGCAGATCCAGCGCTGCCTCGCGGGTCTTTTCATCCAGCTCGTCTTCGAAGATGCAGGCAAGACCCCAGTATTCAGGGTCGTCACTTGTAAGGCCTTTCATCTTGTTCACAATACGGTCTGTAACCTTACGCGCAAACTTCAAAAGCTTGGGATTGGGATTGGCATCACCCTTGTGCTTGGGGATGTACTTAGTTGAAATTTCAGGCATACAGTATTGGTTATTAGTGTGTTATTAGTTCTCTTTCCAGTCTTTCACCATCTTGAGGATGTGCTCCGCAAGTGCATCAATCCCCTCTCCAGAAAGAGCACAGACAGGGAAAATCTCCGCCTTGGGATTGCGTGCAAGGACATTTTTTCGGCAACGGTCAAGATCGAAAGTAAAATACGGAAGCACATCTGTCTTGTTTACTATTACAGTATCGCATACCGAGAACATCAAAGGGTATTTCAATGGCTTGTCATCCCCTTCGGGGACAGAAAGAATCATTGCATTGGTACAACTTCCGGTATCGAACTCGGCCGGGCACACGAGATTGCCTACATTTTCCAGGATTACAAGATCGAAGCCGTCCAAAGGCAGATTATCCAGGCCCTGACGCGTCATTCCGGCGTCGAGATGGCACATTCCGCCAGTATGCAGCTGGATGCTCTCTATTCCCGTGCTTTCCTTTATTTTAACAGCATCCACATCGCTGTCTATATCGGCCTCCATCACGGCAATTCTGAGCTTACCCTTAAGCCTGTTTATCAAGGAAATGAGGGTAGTGGTCTTGCCGCTGCCCGGAGAAGACATAAGATTCAGAAGAAAAACTCCCCTGCTTTTGAGTTCGGCCCTAAGGCCGTCCGCCTCCCTGTTGTTGTCCTCGAAGACACTCTTCTTTATTTCTATAACTTTTACCTTGTCCATATCGATTATTAAAAGTCTGGACTAAGATAGGGATTATTTTTGAAATTTTACAAGAATAATGAAACGTATTTCCATCCTTTTCATTTCCGCAGCGCAGGAAGCGCCATCCTGATAGAGGGTGACACTCCCTACTGGTTCGAAAGCGGCGCCGTGGAAAACGTTGACACAATTACTTCGACTGCTGCGGAACTTCCTGCAAAACCTTTGACCTGAAAGAATGCAGCAGGGTTGAAATACGGGAATAGGAAATGTACAAAATTAAAAGTATCTTTGAAGAGTATGAGCAACAATGATTTAAATAATACTTTCAGAGGATATTGGCTTGTCAATTCGCTGATAGGAAATGCTGCACGTCATCTTGCGGAGGAGAACAGGAAGATTGAAAAAGAAAAATTGAAACAAGACCTGTTCAACTCCCACTACCAGACAAAAGAACAGCTTGCCGACAAAATCGGCCGGTACATTCTTTCCGAACAAACAGAAACTGCTTATGACTTCCTGAACACATCCTTGAGGGATGAACTGATCCACGACTGCCAGAACCAGAGAAGCTTCACCACCCCACTGTCGGAACTGATTGTGCAGAGAAAGGAAAAATACAGACCTTTCTATGAGAAACTCGGAAGGAAAATACCTGCTCGGATAGACAACATAACTGCCGAAGAACTCTGTTTCATTATGGACAAGGAGTTACTCAGTCATGAAAGCACGATTCGCGAGCAGGGCCGGGAAGCGCTTTGCGGACAAAGCCAAGTGACGGTACAAAAAGGTGACAGTTTCGGACAGGATCAGGTGGAGGAAAAGGACAAAAATTGCGAGGAAAACAATAACACTAAGCTCAATGCAGAACAGTTCATCCAACAATTCGAAAAAACGATACCGGCACTGATTTATATTGCAGTATTCATCATTCTTGCCTTCCTGCTATTTTTTCTGCAATAAATCCACCGCAAACGACAGTGGCGGAAATAACTTTCGCCAACAGTGCTCAATAAAAGAAAACACCCCACACGTGCAAAAGTATGTGTTTATGCATAGATATGGATCACATAAAAAACCTGTTTGTATTGCAAGGCAGCCAGCTCATGGCTTTCAGGCGATGCGCGCTGCGGCTTGGCCTGCGAAGTCGGTGATGGCCGGGAACTCGCTTCGCTCAAACACCCCGGTGTTATTTTAGATGGCGGGACTTGAGCAGAGTTGTGGCTACGGGACTGGTTTAGCCACGGCGCCATTTTAGCGAAAATAGGGCCTTTTTTTGCTATTTTGACTGAAAATACTTCATTTTAGCGAAATTAGGGCCTTTTTTCGCTAT
>CAMGFA010000043.1 GCA_946055165.1 uncultured Bacteroidales bacterium | reverse complement strand
GAACCTGGCACCAGTACAGTCTCAACATTGCACCCAATGCTCCCTCCCTTGCACACATTCTGCGCTTCAAAAAGAGCAGCAGCTATTGATATCATTAAAAATTTGATTATCTTTGTCAAATCTTTTTTGAATATATCAAATAGACCTCTCGGTCTTAAATTACATTTTTAAATATTATGCCTCATAGTCTTTTCGACCTTAATGGGATGAGCCGTGAACAACTGGAAAAGGTTGCCGGCGAACTTAAAATCAAATTCGACAAAAAAACCACGGATGAAGACCTTGCCTACCGTATTCTTGATGAACAGGCAGTACAGGCATCTACAAATCCGGCTCCGCAGCCTGCGCAGAAAAAGAAAGCAGGCAGAAAACCGAAAAACCAACAGCCTCAGGCAGAACTGAAACAGGAAAGCAAACAGGAAGCATCGGACCAGACTAAAACTGCGGAAGACAAGAAAGAGCAACAGGCAGCAGCGCCGAAAAAACGCGGGCGCAAACCGAAAGTCAACGAGCCTGAAAAACCAATCCAAGAAAATACAGCGATAGCATCGGCCGAAACAAAACCGGCTCAGAAAAAACGCGGACGCAAGCCGAAAACCGTTCAGGAACAGCCTGTTCAGCAGCCGGCCCGCGAACAGGAGCAGAAGGCTGCGCAAAAGCCTGCCAATATTGAAATGGACGAAAAGAAGCAGGCCATTCTGAACAAGGCTGCGCAGCGTCTGGCTCAAAAAACAAAGACAGAGCAGGAGCCTCGGCAGAAAGCGGAAGACAA
Organism: uncultured Bacteroidales bacterium; assembly: GCA_946055165.1. Lineage (GTDB taxonomy): Bacteria > Bacteroidota > Bacteroidia > Bacteroidales > UBA932 > Cryptobacteroides. The sequence continues at coordinate 6,927 of CAMGFA010000043.1, read as the reverse complement.
TGCTCCGGCAAAGCAGGAAGCCCCTGAAACAGCAGCAAAACAGGAGCAGGCATCGGCCCCAAATAACGAACAAAATAAAAAGCAGAAGCCTAAATTCCCTGAATATGAGGGGACTGTAGAGGCGGTCGGTGTTTTGGAAATAATGCCGGACGGCTATGGCTTCCTTCGCAGCAGCGACTACAACTACCTCAATTCTCCGGACGACATTTATGTATCGGCCCAGCAGATAAAGGCAAGTGCGCTCAAAAACGGCGATACTGTTCTTGGCGAAATCCGCCCGCCGCGCGAGGGGGACAAATATTTCCCGCTGGTAAGAGTGAAACAGGTGAACGGACGCAGTCCCGAATTCATCCGCGACAGAGTGCCGTTCGATTTCCTTACCCCGCTCTTCCCGGAGGAGAAATTCAATCTGCTCGGGCACGGACACGGAAGCGATGTTTCCTGCCGCATAGTGGATATGTTCTCCCCTATCGGAAAGGGTCAGCGCGGACTCATCGTAGCCCAGCCGAAAACAGGTAAGACTATGCTGCTCAAGAGCTTGGCAAATGCAATTGCAGACAATCACCCGGAAGTTTACGAAATTGTGCTGCTTATTGACGAGCGCCCTGAAGAGGTTACGGACATGCAGCGCAGCGTAAAGGCTGAAGTGGTTGCATCGACCTTCGACGAACCGGCCGAAAGGCACGTGAAAGTTGCGAATATGGTGCTTGAAAAGGCCCGCAGACTGGTTGAATGCGGCCACGATGTGGTTATCCTGCTCGATTCCATTACGCGTCTGGCCCGTGCATATAACACAGTGCAACCGGCATCGGGCAAGGTTCTCACCGGTGGCGTTGACGCAAATGCCCTCCAGAAGCCTAAGCGCTTTTTCGGTGCAGCCCGAAATGTGGAAGGAGGCGGCTCACTTACCATCCTTGCAACCGCACTTACCGAAACCGGTTCCAAGATGGACGAGGTGATTTTCGAGGAGTTCAAGGGAACGGGCAACAGTGAAATACAGCTCGACCGCACCCTCTCCAACCGCAGAATCTTCCCTGCAATGAACATCCTGCTCTCGGGAACCAGGCGCGACGACCTTCTCTACGACAAGGGCACAGCCCAGAGAATCTGGATTTTGCGCAAACTTTTGGCCGATATGAACTCGGTGGAGGCGATGAATTTCATGCTCCAGCTCATGGACGAGTACAAGACCAATCAGGACCTGCTCGACAATATGAGCAAAGTCACTCCGCGGGATGCAAAATACTATGATTATTAACGGTAAAAGCCTTCGTTATCGATATTGCTCACAGCCTGCCTTTTGAAGATGCAGCGTTTGAAGAAATTGTCGATGAAGCCGAGGCCATAGCCCCAAAGCTGCACAAAAGCGGCGCATACTGAAAGGAGTCCGATTTTCGGGCTCTTTTCCTTTATGCTGCTGTGCAGGAAAAGCAGCAGGGCGTACAGAAGAATCGGACAGAGGAAAAACAGGCTGGACCAGCCCATCCGGCCGGCCACAAGTGCACAGGAGAACACGAGAGCGCCACAAGCCAAAGTGAAAAGCAGAGGCAGAAGATGTACAAGCTTAAGGGAATGCCTGTGTCTGAGGCTCAGCTCTATTCTTGCCCTGCCGGAATTGCAGACCTGACGGTAGAACTGCCGGAGCGAAGTCCTGCGCTTGTGGTAGAGCCAGGCTTCTTCTACCAGGGCCGATTCTTCCCCACTTTCCAGAATGCGCATGCTCAAATCCATATCCTCTCCGAAACGCAAGGGGGCAAAGCCTGAACAGGCTTCGAAAACGCTGCGTTTTACCGCCATATTGAAGGAACGGGGGATGAAGCGGCTGATCTTATGTTTGCCTCCCCTTATTCCACCGGTAGTGAAAAAGGAAGTCATTGAATAGCTGATGGCCTTCTGCAGGGGACTGAAGTTATCCGCAGCCCTGTCGGGACCTCCCAGAAGCGAAATATCCGGATGAGTTATAATGAAGCTTTCGAGTTTGCGGAAATAGCCTTCAGGAAGGATGGTGTCGGAATCGAGGAAGAGCAGGTACTCCCCTTCCGCATGGCGCGCGCCGAAGTTGCGTGCAAGGGCAGGACCTCCATTTTCCTTGTAGAGATAATGCAGGCTGTATTTGTTGCACAAACTACGGCTGCTTTTGGTGGAACCGTCTTCTACTACAATCACTTCACAATTGTTGTACTGCTGAAGAGCAATGCTCTCCAGCAGTTCTTCCAGCTCATCGGGCCGGTTAAAAACGGGTATGATTACAGAGAAAAGCACAACTCGAAATCCAGATTAAGATTACAGATTTGCCTTCCTATTTTCATTTTGTTTGTCGTATTCTTTTTTGTCACCTCTCCATAAGCCATAGACCTCACTTACATTTCCGGCTGTAATGAAGGCCTTTATATTGTTGTCGCTTACATATTTCATAAAGTCAGCGAACTCATGTTTGGTGAGCAGGGCCTGAATTTCAATCTTGTCGTCCATGGAATAGCCTCCTTTGAGAGGATAGACGCTGCAACCCCTGCAGAGTGTCTCTATTATGAACTTGCGGAGCCTCTCGTGCTCATCGGAGATAATGCAGACTCTTTTGCGGCGGTTGATTGTGGCTGTGAAATAATCCACGCAGGTACCATTGATCCAGGTTCCTATGAGACCTATTATTACAAGACGGAACGGATTGATTGCAAAGGCAGTACAGCAAATCAAGGCGCCGGCTATGGTTACCGAAGTGCCAATGTCGAATTTGCAGTATTTGTTGAAGATTTTTGCAAGAATGTCGAGACCGCCCGTGGACGCATTGATTCTGAACAAAATAGCCTGTGCAGCACTGAGGATGAGCACAAAGCAGAGGAGGTCGAACCAAGGGTCCTGCATGATTGATGTTGCACCGGGCTCGATGAGCCTGCTGTTGGGGAGAATGATTTCCCAAAGTTTGATCATAGGACCGAGAACGAGTGCGGTATATACGGTCTTTATTCCGAATTCCTTGTCTATGAGAATATAGGCAAGGATGAGCAGGATGGCATTGATTATGAACACAATGCTGGAAAGGCCGATGTTGATGCCTGCTTTTTGGAACACTTCGGAAAGCACAATGGACAAACCGGAGATGGAGCCTACGATGAGCTTGCTCGGTACCAGAAAATAGTACACGGCAGCAGCAGAAATGAACATTGCAATAGTCATCAAGGCAAATTCAGACCAGAATTTCTTAGTCTTGAGTGGGGCGAGAATTTTTTGTGCGCTCAACATTTTGTTTAATCTTTTCTACAAATATAACTAAATTTGCAAAAGATTATGCTTACTCAATTCAAAGATACCATCTATGCTTGTGCCACCCCTGCGGGAAGTGGCGCCATCTCAATAATAAGGCTCAGCGGAGATAAGGCTCTGGATATAGTCCAGAGTCTGGTAAAGAGCCGCACTCCCCTTTCAGAGGCTGCCGGATACAGCCTGCATTTCGGCAGGATTTTTCTTCCCGACGGCACCCTGCTCGACGAAGTGCTCGTGAGCATCTTCCGCTCTCCAAAGTCCTACACCGGAGAAGACTGCGTGGAAATCAGCTGCCACGCATCGGCCTATATTTACAGGGAAATGGCGCAGATGCTGCAGCTGGCCGGAGCCAGGGCTGCGCTGCCGGGAGAATTTACCCAGAGGGCCTTTCTCAACGGCAAGATGGACCTGTCGCAGGCCGAGGCGGTGGCCGATCTGATTGCGAGCCAGTCCCGGGCCGAGCACCGTTTGGCCATGCAGCAGATGCGTGGAGGCTATTCCCGGGAGTTTGCCGATTTGCGCAGACAGCTGATCGAGCTTTCGGCTCTTGTGGAGCTGGAACTGGATTTCAGCGAAGAGGAGCTGGAGTTCGCCGACAGGGAGCATCTGCTCACTCTGGTCGATGCCGCAATCGCACGGATCGGCTCTCTAAAAGAGAGTTTCCGGCTCGGAAATGCAATCAAAAACGGCATTCCGGTGGCAATCGTAGGGCCGCCCAATGCGGGGAAAAGCACACTGCTGAACGCTCTGCTTGGCGAAGAGAGGGCGATTGTGTCCGATATCCCGGGAACCACGAGAGATACCGTGGAGGAATGCCTTGTCATTGGAGGCTTGCGCTACCGCTTCATAGATACGGCCGGTCTGCGCGAAGGTGGCGAGGCTATTGAACAGCTTGGAATGCAGCGGGCTGTTGAGAGCATCAGGAAGGCAAGGATTGTGCTCTGCCTGCTGAATCCGCTAGATGTGGAGGGCAGCCGGCGCTGTATGGAACTGGTGCGGCAGGAATGCATGCCTCTTGCGGCGGCTTCGCAGCTGCAAGGACAAGGCAATAATAGCATAAAGGCTACAGCTGGTAATAAAGGGGACTTTGGCAATACCGCGGATGCCTGTGCAGACGGCGCCACTGTTCTTTGGGTCGTGAACAAGGCTGACATTCTGGAAAGTCACAAGGCCTCCCTGCTTTTTGGCCCGGATGCCGAATATCTGTATATCAGCGCAAAAGAGCGCAAAATCGAGGACTTGTACCGTGCCCTTGAAGAGAATCGGCCACCGATTCCGGACGATTCCGCCGCCATTGTCAGCTCCCAGCGCCACTTCGAAGCGCTTGAGCAGGCCTACGCCCTGCTCGGGAACTGCCGCACCGCGCTGCTGGACGGCCTCAGCCAGGACCTGCTGAGCCAGGACCTGCGCGAAGCCATCCGCGCCCTCGGCAGCATAATCGGCGACATCGACACCGAGGAAGTCCTGGGGGAGGTATTCCGGCGGTTCTGTATCGGAAAATAGAAGTTAGAAAATTCCCAAAACAAACAATAGCAAATTATATATAATCCCATGTTAAAGAAAGATTTAGCAAGGGATATATTATTTCGGTATTTATTGTTATTTATGGATATTTTGTTTAATTTTGTACCACATTTGTACCACACGTGGTACAATGATTAAAATGACATCAGCTATCGCGGACAACTTTACGTCATTTTACAAAGATTTACATAGATTGACACTAATTGAACCCGAAGACTGCTTCACGAAGGTCTTCACCAACATACAACGTAGAAAATGGGAAAGACAAAACACACTGAACCGAAACAGTACCTCTCCATAACAGAGGCCGCTGAATTCCTCGGTGTATCCCGTCCTACCATATACGCACGCCTCAACTCCGGAGAACTCCCCTACAACCAAGTCTCATCCCGCACTATAAGGATACCCCTTTCGGCCCTTACCAGCATACAAACCACTACACATCCGACAAAGAAGAACCAGCACCTCACAGCCCACGACCTTCGGAACTACATCACACGAGAAGAAGTCCTGCAGACATACAACATCGAAAAGAGCAAATTCCACAAAGTACTGCTAAGTAACGGAATCAAAGCGGTCAGGCACGGACAGAAAGCCTTGTATCTGAAAACACAGATGCACGACCTTTTCTACAAAGAAACCTTTCCCGACGTAAAAGAATGGTACACCTCGGAAGAACTCTCCAAAAGAGAAGGCATCTCTAGAAAACATATATGCGCAACCGCGCACAAACTCGGAATCCCCGTCAAAAGGGGCGGCACAGTCTGCTACATAGCCAAGGCGGACTGGGACAACCGCAAATTAGCACCATCCATCCTCGAGAAAAACTATATGACCGTTGACCAAGCCAAGAAACACTATCACATAGGAGGAAAGACATTCTACGATGCCGTCAACTCAAACAACATACAAAAAGTCCGGAAAGGCAACTATGTCTATTTCCCAATCAAAGACATGGACCGCCTTTTCAAAGACAAAACACCTAAGATTCCACCGGAAATCCTAAAACACTACATTCGGAGCTGTGATGCCCTCAAACTCTATCATATCGGCCAAAAGCGTTTCACAGAAGAAACACGAGCCGCAGGAATAGAAAAAATACGCACGGAAGGAAACTTCGTATGGTACCGTAAAGACCAACTAGACAAACTCTTCAAAACTCTGATATAACAATGTCTCTAACAAAAGTAACACTCCGCAAACGGCTCCTGCAATCCGGAAAGATAACTCTCTATCTTGACTACTACCCTGCCGTCCGCGACCCTCAAACCAACAAGATGTCAAGGCGCGAATACCTCGGTATCTACCTCAGTTCAAAACCACGCTCCCAGGAAGAACGAGAACTCAACAAAGAAAAAATGATTACCGCTGAAGGCATACGGGCACAACGGGAACTCTCAATCCTCCGTGGAGATCTAGGATTCATAGACAAAGAAACGCCAAAGCAAGACTTCCTCGCATACTACCGCCAGAATCTTGAAGGCCACGATCAGAAATGGATAAGGGTATATGACCACTTCAAGAAATACTGCGGAGGAGAATGCAAAATGGAAGACATCACTGTAGAATTCTGTGACGGCTTCCGAGACTATCTTCTTGATGCAGACCAGCTTATGCACAGTAACAGAAAACTCAGTCGCAACTCAGCTGCTGGCTACTGGTCAACATTCCGTGGATTCCTCAACATAGCATATAGAGAACACAAAATAAAGGAAAACGTCAACGACTATCTCGAGTCCATAGACACCATAGACACCCACAGGCAATACCTGACACTCGAAGAACTGCAAGCACTCGCTGACACCCAATGCGTATCAGATGTCTTGAGACGAGCTTCCCTCTTCAGTTGCCTCACAGGCCTGCGCTTTGGAGACATACGCGACCTGACCTGGGACAAAATCACAACCTACCCGGACGGAGGTCACTGCCTGCGAATAACAACAGAGAAAACAGAAACCGACGCATCACTCCCAATTACCGAAGAAGCAATGGAACTATGCGGAACACCGGGCAAAGGACAAGTCTTCAAAGGCTTCACATATGCCCTCGTCCAAAAAGAACTTGACAACTGGATAAAAGACTCAGGCATAGAAAAACACATCACATTCCACTGCTTCCGCCACACCTACGCCACCCTGCTCC
>CAMGFA010000042.1 GCA_946055165.1 uncultured Bacteroidales bacterium | reverse complement strand
CAACATCGGTGTTATAGTAAAGTGTTTGCTTTTTTAGTAAAACGGTGTATAATGTTTACAGAATAGATACTAGACTAGGAGATTTCGCCATGGGTATTAAGGAAATTGCTGCAGCAGCCAATGTATCACCTGCCACGGTATCGAATGTGCTGAACGGAAAAAATAATGTCAGTGTTGAGACAAGAGAGCGGATTCTGGAGCTATGTGAAGCAATGGGGTATTCTGCTGGCCGTCACGGGAAACACAATATGCAGAATGCCAATCGGACGATTTTGTTCAACTTCAGTGACTTTGACAGGCAATTCTATCTGAAAATAATCCAGGGAATCAGCGACTATGTCTATGCGAATGACTATGATCTGCTTATTTGCACCTCAAAATCTTGTAAGCGCTTTATGACAAAGAAAATAACCAGCGGGTGTATTATGCTGGACATGCATTGCCCGGATGAACTGCTATTGGAAAAGGCGGCCGAGGGCTATCCAGTGATTGCCATGGATCGCGTTCTGGAAGAGCCGTTTATTAAGAGCCTTGTAGTGAACAACTATACCCCCATGTGTGAACTGGTGCAGACATTGGTAGACAAAGGGTACCGGGATTATGCTTTTTTAGCCGGGTTGAATACGGATGATACGCGGGAACGATTCCAGGCGTTCACATCGGTTTTACAGAAAAATCGGATTCCATTCAAGCGTGAGGACTATTTGCTAGGGGATTTTCGCGAAAAAAGTGGCTATCGCGCGGCAAAGTTGTTGATGATTTCCGAGAAGCTTCCGGAAGTATTAGTGTGTGCCAATGATAATATGGCAATCGGCGCTATGAGGGCATTTCGGGAAGAAGGGATACGTGTACCGCAGGATATTGCAATAACAGGTTTTGATGATACTCAGCTTGCGGCAGATATCGGATTGACAACGGTTGCGATTCCAAACTATGAAAGGGGATATTTGGCTGCCCAGTATCTAATCGCACTTCTGAACGGGGAGACCGATTACAGCACATTCAGAATTACAGCAACTGTAAAATGGCGGGATTCCGTACTCGACAGACCACCGAGGAGAGAACGGTAGCCATTTCGTTAGCGAGAAGCACAATAGTAAAATTTAATGAGTATGACGAGATAAAATTCTTATATTTTACTTTTTAATAACTAAATAATTTACTAAAGATGCGGCTTTTTCTGTGCAATTGCTCAGAAGAAGCCGCATTTAATTATTCAAAAAATAGAACATAAACCGGGGCGCTTGACATCTTTTTGTGAAAAGTATATGATAGCTTCGAAAGCAGGAGGTTAGTAAACCTGTTTTATTAAAAAACGAGGAGGAACTCAGAAATGAAAAAACACGTTAAACTGCTGTCATTACTTCTTAGCTTGTGCATAATGATGACCTGCTTTGCAGCATGCGGAAACAGCAGCAGCCAGTCCACACCAGGAAGCTCTGACAAAAACACCTCGGCGGAACAGCCCGTATCGGCAAGTAAGATCACGCTCTTCCAGCAGAAAGCTGAGATTGCAGAACAGCTTCAGCAGATGGCCAAGGCTTACACGGCTGAGACGGGGGTTGAAGTTGAAGTTTGGGCCCAGGCTGGTGACGAATACTACACCAATCTGAAAACCAGCCTTTCCAGTGAGTCCGGGCCCACCGTGTTCACTCTGAACTCCGATTCCGAAATCAATGAGGTAAAAGACTATTTGGCTGACCTTGGAAAACTGAGCTTTCTCGGCAATATTCAGGAAGCTTTGCTGGCTGTGCGGGATGGCAAAACCGTCGGTATCCCCATGACTGTTGAGGGCTTTGGCCTGGTTTATAATGGTACTCTGGTCGACGTCTCCAAGATGACCGATACGGATGCACTGGTTTCGATGATTGCTGAGAATTCGGCAAATGGCATTGACACGCTGGGATTGTCTCAGGAGGACTATTTCCTTGCCGGACATATGCTGAACTTCCCCTTTGCATTACAGGAGGATCCGAAAGCATTCTGCCAGAAGGTTTACAGCGGTGAAGTGAAATTGGCGGATGTTCCGGAGTTCCAGCAATATGCGCAGATCCTGTCCGCCATCCGTGAGCATCAAACCAATCCCATCGAGGTTACCTATGACACGAACTGTGGTGATTTTGCCACAAGTAAGACCGCAATGATTCATCAGGGCAACTGGGCTTACGGTGTTATGTCTGCCTATGATCCCAAGTTTGATATGGGCATTACAGGTCTGCCTATTAATGGAAATTCCAAAATTTGTGTCGGTGTTGCCAGTGTATGGTGTGTCAATGCTGACGCCACCGCGGAAGAGCAGGCGCTTGCCATGGATTTCCTGACCTGGCTGTATACCAGTGAGACTGGCACCCACTATATGATGGATGAGTTCGGTTTCATTCCTGTTGTTGATGGTATGGAGTCCAAGAGTCTGGATCCCCTGTCTACTGCCGTCGCAGAGGCAGTTGCAGAAGGCAATATCCTGCCCTGGACATTCAATACGGAATGGCCTGCAGGCATCATCAGCACCGATCTAGCTCCGATTACGCAGGAATTCTTCACTTCTAGTATGACAGGGACAGAATACCTTGAAGCGCTGAATGCGGCGTTTGTTGCAGCAGCAGGGGCGTAAAGCGTTTTTGATCCGCTGCCCTGTATGGGGCAGCGGGTTTTGTAAAGATTGCCAACAAGTTTGGAGGATGACCCATGAAAATGAAAAAAGGTTGGTACGCGTTATTTGTAGTACCGCTTATGATACCGTTTTTACTTACCGTTGTGGTGCCGTTCTTTCAGGGTATTGGATACTCCTTTGTATCCTGGAATGGTATGGCCAAAACAGCGAAAGTCTTCGTTGGCTTTCAGAATTACATGGCGGTTTTTTCCGATAAACGTTTTCTTGATTCCCTGGTCCGAACCACTTTATTTACGGTGGTAACTGTGGCGATTGTTAATACATTGGCACTGGCCTTTGCATTATGGACGACGTCAAGAATAAAGGCACGCAATGCTGGCAGAGCAATGTTGTTTATGCCATATCTCATTGGCGGACTGATTCTTGGTTATGTATGGAATTACATTTTGGGTTATGGCATGTCCTTGGTTGCAAACGCTACCAACAATTCAACACTCTTTTTCAACTGGCTGTCTAATAAGCAGTATGCCTTATATGCCATGATCGTAGTAGCCACTTGGCAAATGGCAGGTTATATGATGATTATTTATATTGCGGGTCTGGAAGCGATTTCAGGCGATGTCCTGGAAGCTGCGCAGATCGATGGAGCCAGTGGATGGAGGAATCTGATTTCCATTAAGCTGCCGCTTTTGATGCCGTCCATCACGATCTGCTTGTTCCTGACGCTTTCCAATTGCTTTAAGATTTATGATGTCAATGTATCGTTGACTGGTGGCGGTCCAGCAAATGCCACAGAAATGATTTCAATGAATATCTATAATGAGATTTTTGTGAAGAGTAATTTCGGCTTGGGACAGGCAAAAGCAGTTGTATTTTTCTTCCTGGTAGCGCTGATTACATTTTTCCAGGTGAGGATGACCAGTAACAAGGAGGTTGAATGTTGATGAAAAAAGCGAAATCAACACTTTCGAGTGTTCTATTGGTTTGCCTCAGCCTGATTTGGTTGTCTCCAATTTACATTATTCTGGCAAACTCTTTCAAGTCTCGCGACGAAATGTACGTTAACCCGCTTGGCATGCCGGTAAAGTTTAGCCTTGAATATTATAGCGGCGCAATGGAGAAAATGAATTTTCTGCGAGCGTTTGGGGTTTCCCTTGTGATCACCATTGTCAGTGTCGCAATTATCGTGGTGTTGTGTGCGATGGCTGCATGGATGATGGCTCGCTCTGACGGAAAGCTCAGCAAGGCGATTTACTACACGCTGATTCTGACGATGCTGATCCCATTCCAGACCCTAATGATGCCGTTGATGCAGGAAATGAACTCCCTGGAAAAACTATTGGGGTTTCAGATTAAGGATACCATTGGCGGACTGATCTTTATGTATATCGGTTTTGGCGCAGGGATGGGTGTGTTTATGTTCTACGGGTTTGTGAAAGGCTCGCTCCCGCGCACTTTGGAAGAAGCTGCAATCATTGATGGCTGCAACACATGGCAGCTGTTCTGGCGTGTGGTGTTTCCGCTGATGAAGCCTACGATAATCACATTGGTGATCCTTGATGTGATTTGGATTTGGAACGACTACCTGCTTCCCAGCTTGACATTGAAGAGTGCAAGCAACCGGACAATTCCCATTGGAACGCAGATTTTCTTCGGTCAGTACACCATCGAATGGAATATGGCAATGGCTGCGCTGATGCTGACCATCATTCCCGTGGTTGTCTTCTATCTGTGCGCTCAGAAGCATATTGTCAAGGGCGTAGCAGCTGGCGCGGTTAAGGGATGATAAGCAGGAGAATCACAATCAGAATCATTATAAAAGGTGAGAATCAGTGAATAAAGTATATAGTGTTGAAGACTTTCCTCTAGATGAAAAGACGATGATGCTGCATGAAACTTTGTTTCATAACGCGAACGGCTATATTGGAGTCCGCGGCACACTTGAGGAAGGTGTTCCACAGGAATATAACACGATGCGCGGTACCTATGTCAATGGCTTTTATGATGTGATTCCGATGAAGCAAGCGGAGAGTCTGTGCAATCTTGTCGAAGAAAAAGAAACGATGGTAAATGTTGCCGATGTACAGACTATGCAATTGTCTTTTGCTGGAGAAACGTTTTCCCTGTTTTCGGGCGAAATCACTAACTTGATTCGTACGCTTGATATGGAGGCGGGAACGACAACACGCAGTATGCAGTGGAGCTCTCCCCACGGGCATGAAGTTCAGATTCAATTCTGCCGCATGGCTAGCTTTACCCATAAGTCTGTTTTTACCATTGCGTGTAAGGTCACATCGCTTAACTTCGACGGTGAATTAACGGTTTCCTCAAAACACAGCGGTATTGTTGCAAACTATGCCAATCCGTCAGACCCACGGCTTGCCGCGGAAGGCCGCGCCTATTTGCGTCCCCAGGCAAATATTCTGGAAAACGGTGTATCCTATCTGGTTACACATACTACAAAGAGTAATTTGGAACTTTGTACGGCTGTGGCGCACCGTTTTTCAAAACCGGGATCATCGCTTGTAACATATAACGCAGATGCACATTGCTACGATACCAGCTATACTTGCCGGCTGCACCCGGGTGAAACACTGCTGGTAGAAAAGTATACTGTAATTCAAGACTCTATAAGAAGCGATAATTGTCTGCAGGATGCCCAGAAAGAAATAGAAAGCGTGTATGGAAAACTGGACGTTCTGTATCAGCAACAGAGGGAATATCTGTCAGAATTCTGGAAATACGCTAATATGGAGATCGATGAAGATGACGAAAGCAATTTGGCAATCGCTTTCAACATGTATCAGCTATTGCAGTCCTGCGGCAGTGACGGCAAATGTGGTATTGCTGCAAAAGGATTGTCTGGAGAAGGATACGAGGGGCATTATTTTTGGGATACAGATATCTATATCCTGCCGTTCTTTGTTTTGACGAATCCAGCGCTTGCCCGTGGATTGCTGAATTTCCGCTATTCCACTCTGGATGCAGCCAGAGAAAATGCGAAACTCGTTGGTCACCAGAGAGGTGCACTGTTTCCGTGGAGAACGATTCACGGAAAAGAATGTTCCGGATACTTCCCGTCTGGAACAGCACAATATCATATTACCGGTGATATCGCATATGCGGCTGTGAAGTATTATCTGGCAACAGGTGATACCGAATATCTGATCCGGGAGGGTGCTGAAATCCTGATCGAGACGGCCAGACTATGGTGCGACGTTGGAAACTGGTATGATGGAAAGTTTATGATCAACGATGTGACCGGCCCGGATGAGTATACCTGTATTGTAAACAATAACTATTATACGAACGCATGTGCTAAGTATAACTTAAACTGGGCGGTCAAAGCAGCAAATATCCTGCGGAAGATGGACGCATTCCACGCATTGGCCGACAAACTGGCGCTGAGGGATGAGGAGTTGGACGAATTCCAGCGCGCGGCGGACGCCATGTATCTTCCATACAACGAAAAGCTGGGTATTAATCCTCAGGATGATTCTTTCCTGCAAAAACCAATTTGGGATCTAAAAAACACGCCCAAGGAAAACTTCCCTCTGCTTCTGCATTACCATCCTCTTGTCCTCTACCGCCATCAGGTCTGTAAGCAGGCGGATACCGTTCTGGCATATTACCTATTTGACGGTCTGGAGGACAGGGAAACAGTGGCCCGTTCTTTTGCTTACTATGAACCCATTACGACCCACGATTCTTCCCTGTCTACCTGCATTTTTAGTATTGTTGCCTCCAGCTTGGGTGAAAAGGAAAAGGCATGGAATTATTTTGGAAGCAGTATCACACTGGATCTGCAAAATAAGCACGGCAATACCGGCGATGGGATACATACGGCGAATATGGGCGGCAGCTATATGGTAATCGTAAATGGATTTGCCGGCGTACGCATTCAGGAGGACGGCCTTCACATGGCGCCGTATCTTCCTGCGGCGTGGAGTGGATATCGGTTTCAGATGCAGTACAGAGGGAGCAGTCTGGAACTCTCTGTGCATAAAACAGGGTATTGCATCTCTTTGCTGAATGATGTGCCTGTAACAATACTACTTCCAGGAACAAGCATTGTTTTGGATAGGAAAGCGAGTGAATATGTGCAGGCTTGGCAGGAGGGATGACCATGGGATTTAGGGGAATCATTTTTGATCTGGACGGCGTAATCGTATCGACAGATGAACAACACTATCTTGGCTGGCAGGCTCTGGCAGACAGGCTTGGCATTCCATTCAGCAGAGAGGTGAACAGCCGTTTCCGCGGTGTCAGCAGAATGGCCTGTATGAATATTCTGGAAGAACTCGGCGGCAAGCATTATACCGACAGTGAAAAGATTGCTTATGCTGACTGGAAGAACGAATATTACCGCAAGCTTCTTACCCAGATGTCCCCTGCTGATCTGAGCCAGGAAGTCCGCTCTACGTTAGACGCTCTGCGAGCAAGGGGTCTCAAGCTCGCTGTCGGCTCCTCCTCAAAAAACGCAAAATTCATTCTTCAGCGCATTGGATTGTCTGACTATTTTGATGCTGTCTCCGACGGAACAAATATTTCAAGGTCGAAACCCGATCCCGAGGTGTTCCTGAAGGCCGCTGAATACCTCGGCCTGGCACCATCGGATTGTCTGGTGGTGGAAGATGCCGTTTCCGGTGTGGAAGCGGCTCATGCTGGCGGAATGAAAGCTGCTACTGTAGGCGATGCTGCAGGTAGAGGCTGCGGGGACTTTATCTTAAGCCGATTTGCCGATCTCCTTGCATATATCTCTTAAACTTCTTCAAAATAACCTTTGATAAATACTGAATTATGGCCTTATCGTTGCCTGTGATAGCGTTTTCTGCTGTAATTGAAGGTATTTGAGCTGAGGAAGGCCTAACTCCAAACTCCTAAGGCATGGAAATTATCTTAGGTATGGATGTTCTATGGGGCGCATGGGCAGCACAGGGGAATAATACACAGGTAATACGAACGATAACGCAATCTGTTACTTGTCACCTTAGCAATCCACATCCCACCAAAATACCCCCAGACGGTAAGCAATCGTTCCCGTCTGGGGGTGTGTAACTGTTTCGCTTGGGAGAGCGCTTGAGTGGTATGTTAGAATCGATAGAGTTGTGCCGCACTATTTTTGTGTTCATTTACTAACAGAGAATCTATGCTGAATATAGATATAAACAAACCGGTGTATCGCAGTCCACGAT
>CAMGFA010000041.1 GCA_946055165.1 uncultured Bacteroidales bacterium | reverse complement strand
CTGAGTGCTGCGAGTGGCGGTGAGGCGTGCCAGATGCAGGTGGGGTAAGGTTGGGAAAGACGAGCTTGGCTGGTGACAGTGTGTCGTGGTGGTTGATGGTGAGAGCTTTGGCCGATGCGGGGAGGTGATGGTAGCATCTGGAACGGGGTGCTCCAGCTGAGTGTTGCGAGTGACGGTGAGGTGTGCCAGATGCGGGTGGATTGATGGCAAGTTTGGTGAGGGCGGGATGTTTACGAAGAAAGAAGGTGACACGCCATGGTGCCACCTTCTTGCTACTATTGTCTATTATGATTGGATATGTGCTGTTAGAAGTACTTCGATTCCTTTTCAAAAAGGGCGCGGTCTTCCCGTGAAAGCTCAGGGACCGTTTCGCCGGTAGCCTTGAGGTTTTCCACCATTGACTTGGCACCGCGAGAGAGTTTGCGTGGAATCCATACCAGAATCTTTACATAGAAATCGCCTTTGGCATAACTGTTTACGGAAGGCAAACCTTTGCCGCGCAGTTTCTCGACATATCCGCTCTGGGTACCCGGAGCGATTTTGAGCCGATACGGGCCATCGAGGCATGGAATAGTGACATCACATCCCAAGATTGCGTCATCGATAGATATTACCTTGGTATAGAAAAGGTTATTTCCCTCACGCTTGATATGAGAATCTTCAATCTGCTCAATCACAACAAAGAGGTCGCCGTTGATTCCTCCACGTGGAGCGCTGTGACCCTCACCCCTGATGGTGAGTTGCATGCCGCTTTCCACACCGGCAGGAATATTCACGCGGACATTTTCACGGACACGTACAAGACCACTTCCGCTACAGTATCGGCACGGATTGCTCACTACACGACCCTCGCCCTGACACTGCGGACAAACGCTGTATTGGATGCTACGACCCATAAAGGTGTTGGTAACGTGCTGAACCTGACCACTTCCGTTACAGGTAGGACAGGTTTTGATGTCGGAACTGTTGGAAGCACCCTTGCCATTGCAATGAGGGCAAGGACGATTGCGTTCAAGCGACACTTCCTTGGTGCATCCTGATGCAACCTCCTGAAGGGTAAGACTTACGCGGGTACGGATGTCCCTTCCCCTAACTGTCCTCGATTGACGGGACTGCCCGGAAAAACCACCTCCCCCACCGAAGAAATCGCTGAAGCTGAAGCCTCCCATTCCACCGCCGAAGATATTGTTCAACAGATCGTTAAGGCTTCCGAAACCCTGAGACCAATCTGCACCGGCACCACCATCGACACCTGCAAAACCAAACTGGTCGTACCTTGCCCGCTTATCCTTGTCCGACAAAACAGAATAGGCTTCCGAGGCCTCTTTGAAGTTCTCCTCGGCAGTCTTTTTCTCCGCATCGGTACCATTGACCCAACGGTCAGGGTGCCACTTCAAAGCAGCCTTTCTGTAAGCCTGTTTTATATCATCTTCACTTGCGCCTTTTTGCAGGCCAAGCACCTCGTAATAATCTCTTTTGTTAGCCATATATTAATTCTCCTTTATGCCCCCACTACGACTTTAGCGTAGCGAAGCACCTTTCCTCCAAGCAGATACCCCGTTTGGACAACGTCGATAACCTTGCCTTTGAGGTCCTCGCAAGGAGCCGGGAACTGAGTCACCGCCTCATGGAAATCGGTGTCGAACACCTTTCCTTTAGCATCAATCACTTCCAGTCCCTTGCTCTTGAGATAATCCATCAACTTATTGTAAATAAGTGAAGTACCCTCTTTTGCAGCCTCGTCCGACGAGCTCTCGAGTATCTGCAGTGCACGCTGGCAGTCATCCAAAACCGGGAGCAGGCCCTTTATTGTATCGGCCGATGCGGTCGAAATCAGAGCAAGCCTGTCTTCGGCGCTACGACGGCGGAAAGTCTCGAATTCTGCCATCAGACGGAGATAGTCGTCGTGCTCTTTGGACAATTTGTCAGTAAGTTCCTGAATCTTTTTTGCATCGGCCGATTTCTCAGCAGCCTTTGCAGCTTTGCGATCCTTTTTCTTATCTTGCTTGCAATCAACATTTTGAGCCTGTTCACATTCACAGGATTTCTGTTCATTATCAGGCTGTTGTGCCTGTTCTTCCTTAATTTCCTTATCTGTTGCCATATCTTTCATTTTTCCACCTACTGGCTCAAAAGTCCTGCCAAAGAGCTACTCTGACAATTTGGCAGATTCGCGATAGCCCAGTTTGCGCTCCTGCTTTTCGTTCTGGGCGTTAATCCGCTGAACCGCCTTTTCGAGACGAGCTGTGATATCAACACAGTTTTTGTGACATTGCATCGAGCGGCTGTACATTCGGCCGATGCAGAAATTGCTGTGCTCGCACTGGCTGCAGTGCCCGGCATCGGCCGCCATCTTATTGACGAAGTCCGTATCTTCAAGCACGGCACGTCCCAACTGAAGAAGCGGGAAACCGGCATCCATCACGGTATCGGCCTGGGCACGGGATGTCACGCCGCCAACGTAAATGAATGGGAAATCAGGCATAGCCTCGCGGAACTTGAGGGCATCGTCCAGAAAGAAAAGAGGCTTGAAAGGCACTGTAGGCGAGACGATTTTGCCGCCGAGGGCAACTCCCAACTTGAGCCACCACTGACGCCAAGGGAAGTAATGTACGAAAATCGGTACAGGGAACTGGCCGCGCATCACATACATAGGGGCACGGCTCACGAAACCGCCCGAAAGGGTGATGGCATCGACCCCGAGACGCCGAAGTTCCTTGGCCACCTCGATGAGTTCGTCCACCTCCTGACCGCCCTTGAAACCATCGCGGGTGTTGAGTTTGGCTGTGACGGCTATTTTTCCATCGGCAGCCTTAACCACCTCTCTTACACACATTTGCATAAATCGCATACGATTCTCCAGGCTTCCGCCGAACTCGTCCTTGCGCCTGTTGGTATATGGGGAAAGGAACTGGGAAATGAGGTAGCCGTGGCCGGCGTGAATCTCCACGCAGTCGAAACCGGCTTCGATGCACAGGCGAGTTGCCTTGCCGAAACTGGCGGCCACGCTCTCGATATCCTCCCGGCTCATCTGACGGTAAAATGTTGGAGAATAGAGGTTAAAGCCCGAAATTGCGCCCATCGGCTTGCAGGCGCAGGTGCGGCGGTGTGTCATGTTGCCGCAATGGCCAAGCTGGATGCTGGCCTTGGCGCCGTTGGCGTGGATGGCATCGGTAAGTTTCTTTAAATCAGGAAGTATCTCCTCCCGGATGTACATTTGAGTATCGAAGGAAACACCGCTTTTGCAGACGGCGGCGTAGGCTACCGTGGTCATGCCAATGCCACCACGGGCTACGGCAGTGTGATAGTCAAAAAGTTCCTGGGATGGACGGTTGCCGGGGCACATAGCCTCGAATGCGGCTGAACGGACAGTCCTGTTTTTAAGTTCCAGGGGTCCCAGTCTGTAAGGGGTGAAAAGTGTGTCGCTCATATTACCAGATAAATGGTATCAGATTCTTTTTATGGAGATTACGGTATTCGTCACCGAACTCCTGCTCGTATTTTTGTGTAAGGGACTTGCTGCGCGGTGCAAGGTTGCAGAAAGTCCAGAAGAAGAAGAGGAAGCCGCAGGACGACCAGCTTAAAACGGCAAAACCCAGCCATTCAACGATTTCCCCGAAATAATTGGCCGATGTAACATATTTGTACATCCCCTTGCGCGGTATGTAATGTTTGTTGTCACCAGGAGCACGCAAAGAACGGATAATGTGGTCGCTCTGCAAATTGATGAACATTCCGGCAAAGAAAAGCAGCGTTCCCAAAATGAATTGCCAGCTTTCAAGCCAGGAAAGAGGATAGGAACCATCCGGGGCATAAGTAAAGAGCCAGTTCCCTATAAACCAGGAATTCAGGCAGTTGAACACCATGCCCATAAGCATTACGGCGATTGGCATTGTACCTTTTCCGCGCATCAGCAAAGGGAAAATGAAGGTTCGCTGAAAATAATGGAGCAGGAACAATCCCGCAATAATGTAAAGAACAAGTTTACTGTTGTTTGACGCGGTGCTGTACCCAAATACGTCCCTGAGGGTGTAAAAGAGCATACAGAAAAAGGCCGGGGCCTCCATCAGAATCCAGGCCAGCTTGTTGTTCAGCACCGGGCCCCACTTCGCGCTGGAGAGATAACCGTAACCCGCTTTCACAAAAAAAAGACAGATGAACACGACAAGTCCAAGCGCTGCCATCGAGTATAATAAAATCTGATAAGTCTGCATAATGGCGGCAAATATACAAAAAATTGCCGCCCATTGTCCACCCACGGCCGCAGGTGAAGAAAGTGCAGAGGCGCTCGTGGCGGCTCCGTCTCAGGTACAGGAAGTGCAGAGGCGCTCGTGGCGGCTTCGTCTCAAGCTTCGATTTCTGCCAGTTCGAGCCAGCGGAATTCGGCGGAATCGAGTTCGTCTTTAATCTGCTGATAGCGCAGCGAAGCCTCCATTATCTGTTGTGCCGATGCGCCCGAGCCGCTGAGTACCGCTTCCAGCTCATCCTTCTGACTGTTAAGCTCCTGCAATCGCAGTTCCAGCGCTTCAAACTCCCGCTTTTCCTTATATGTGAGCTTGCGTTTCCTGGCGGCAGTGCCATTATTGTTTGTTCCGGCCGATGCCCCCGCGCAGCCGCCAGCGGATACGTTTCCTGCCGATGCAGCACTTCCAGCAGCACCTACACCAATCCTTGCCGCCCCGCCAGAACTAGCACCCGCCCCGCAAGAACCAGCGACACCCGCCCCGCCAGAACCAGCGGCACCCGCCCCGCAAGAACCAACAGCAGCAGCCTTTCCAGAGCCTCCCCTGCCTGAGGCAAGAGCCTTCTGCTCAGCCTGATAATCTTTGAGGAAACTGCGGTATTCGGTATATCCTCCAATAAAATCCTTCACCACGCCGTCGCCGCAAAACACAAAAAGATGGTCCACCAGACGGTCCAGGAAATGGCGGTCGTGACTCACAATAATCAGACTTCCCTTAAAATCAAGCAGATACTCCTCCAAAACATTCAGCGTAACTATATCCAAATCGTTTGTAGGCTCATCCAAAATAAGCAGATTGGGATTCTGCATCAGGATGGTAAGCAAATAGAGACGACGCTTCTCCCCGCCGGAAAGCCTCGCAATCTTGTTGCCGAACATATCGTGAGGAAAAAGGAAAGTGTTCAGAAGATGGGTATCGGGCACCACCTCCAGGACCGTATCGTCCGGATTGAAAGCCATCCCCGACTGCCGGTAGTAGCCGATTTTCAGGGACTCGCCGCGCTCGATAATACCCTCCATACGGCCTCCCTGGGTATCGGCCCCGGTAAGCAGTCCCAAAAAAGTGCTCTTGCCAACTCCGTTCGAGCCCACGATGCCCACTTTCTCGTAACGCTGGAAATTGTAAGTGAAATCGCGCAAATAGCACTTGTCTTCGTAATAAAACGATACTCCCTTGCAGTCTATTATCTTGCTGCCCAGGCGCGAACCTTTGGACAGATCGGCCATTGAAATCTGCCTTTCGCTGTAGGCCTGGCCAGCTCGCTCCTTGAGCTCCACGAAGGCCTGCTTCCGGTATTTGGCCTTGCCTGTGCGTGCGCAGGGACTAGCGTGAATCCACTCCAGCTCGCGACGCAGAAGATTACGGACCCGGTCGGTTTGGGCATTGTAATTGGAGATGCGCTCACTTCGTTTTTCAAGGTAGTTCTCGTAGTCGCCCCGATAGATATAAACGGCCCCGCGGTCCAGTTCCATTATGGTATTGCACACACGGTCAAGGAAATAGCGGTCGTGCGTAACCATAAAGAGAGTGCATCGGCTCCTTTTCAGATACGATTCGAGGTACTCGATGGCATCGAGGTCAAGATGGTTGGTTGGCTCGTCCAGAACAAGGAAATCAGCCTCCTGGGCAAGCACCCGGGTAAGAGCTACCCTTTTGACTTCCCCGCCGGAAAGTTCTCCCATCAACTGCCCGGGCTGGAGCTGGAACTCGTCCAGAATCTTGCGGGCACGCAGCTCGAAATCAAAGTCCTCCCCGGAGAACACACATTCGCCTATGCTCTGTGCGGGGTCGAAGCTGAATTCCTGCTCGAGGAAGGCAGTCTTGATGTCCTTGAGGAAGCGGATGCTGCCGCCGCTGTCGGAGCTGTCCTTCCCTGCCAGAATGCGCAGCAGAGAGGTTTTGCCGGTGCCGTTTGGCGCAATGAGCGCAATTTTGTCACCTTCGTTTATATTGAAGGCAATATTCTCAAAAAGCACCTTGGGTCCGTAGGATTTGGATATGTTTTCTATTTGCAGATAGGATGGCATGGCTTCACTGTTAAGCAAATGCGAAATTAACATTTTTTTGTACATTTGTGCCTATGAAAAAATTAATTTTGCTGGCAGTATGCCTTGCATTCAGCGCCGCGCTCAAGGCCGAAGACAAGGTAAGTGGCTGGAACATAGGCCCGCTGCCCTGTGTGAGCTATAACTCTGACCTCGGATTCCAGTATGGAGTCTGCGCCGACGTCTTCTACTATGGCGACGGTTCCCTCTTCCCCGACTACCTCCACCGCTTCTACGTAGAAGCCTCCCGCTATACCAAAGGGCAGACCCTCCTGCACGCCCAATACGACAGCAAGCATCTCATCCCGGGCATCCGGGTGACATCGGCTGTGAGTTTCCAGTACGATCCGCTTTACTACTTCTACGGCTTCAACGGGGCCGAAAACTACGATCCCTCGCTCGACCTCAACCGCACTACAGGTGTAGCCCGATACAACTACCAGCGCAGCATGCTCCGCGTTCTGCTTGATTTTCAGGGCTCTATAAGCAGCCATCTGAATTGGGCAGCGGGCCTTTCCTTCTGGTCGATGGCAAACTCCGCCCACAGTTCGGAACATTACGATGCTGCCACCTCGCTCTTCAACCAGTATGTGAGCACGGGGCTCATTCCCGCCAATCAGGCCGATGGCGGCTCCCACCTCGAGATGAAGACCGGCATCGTGTACGATTCGCGCGATATGGAGGCCGCACCGAACAGGGGCATCTGGGCCGAGGCCTACCTCAACGGCTCGCCCGATCTCTTCGGCCAGGGCAGCAGCTATCTCAAACTCGTGGCCCATTTCCGCCAGTACCTCAGCCTGTGGAAGGGTGCAGTCTTCGCCTATCACCTTGGCTATCAAGGGACGATTCTGGGAGAAAGCCCGTTCTATATGCTTCCTGTCATCTACACCCTCTACCTCAGGCAGACCGGCAGCGAAGGCCTCGGCGGATACAATACAGTGCGAGGACTCATCCAGAACAGGCTCACCGGCGAAGGCTACCTCTGGGGCAACTTCGAACTCAGGCAGAAACTCGTGAGCTTCGACTTCATCGGCGAGCACTGGTATGTGGCAGTGAATCCTTTCATCGATGCAGGCTACATTGCCCAGCCATACAGGGCCGATGCCTTCGGATGCGGGCAGAGGCTTGCCGTATCGGCCGGAGCAGGCCTGAAACTTGCAATGAACGAGAATTTCATCGTAAGCTTCGAGGCCGCACAGGTTCTCGGGCACGATGAATACCCCCTCGGGTCTTCAATTGTGTTGAACTATATATTTTAAAATGACCAAAATAGATGCAGCGATGCGCGAGTACGCAGATTGGTGCTCGGCCATCGGAATAGACACTATGGAAAAATTGCGCGAAGTGCAGCAGCAAGGCCGCGCAATTGAACTCATAAACCTCTGCGAGGCGCGTCAGGAGCGCAAATACGCAGAAATCGCAAATCAGATCTACTGGCGCAAAGACAGCGCCCGCATTGTAATGATGTCGGGGCCGTCGTCCAGCGGCAAGACCTCATCGTCCCTCAGAATTGCACAGCAATGCAGGGTGCTCGGCCTTTCCCCAAAGGTAATCGAGCTCGACAACTACTTTGTGGACAGGAGTTTGACCCCGCGGGACGAGCAAGGCAACTACGACTTCGAAGCTCTTGAGTGCATGGACATTCCCTTCCTCAACGGCCAGCTTCAAGCCCTGCTCAGAGGCGAAAGGGTGGAACTCCCCCGCTACGACTTCATCGGCGGGCACAGGGTTTTCGAAGGCAAGACGCTCAAACTCGAAAAGGGAGACATCCTGTTTATGGAAGGCATCCACGCTCTCAACCCGGCCTTGACGCCGGGCGTAGTCCAGGACAATATCTTCAAAGTGTACATCTCCGCACTTTCGGCCCTTCCCGGAGGCGAGAAGGTACACAATTCCACTACCGACAAACGCCTGCTGCGCAGGATTGTACGCGACAGCCGCACCCGCGGAAAGAGTCCGGAAGACACCATCCTCGGCTGGCCATCGGTCCGCAGGGGCGAAACTCTGCACATTTTCCCTTATGAGGAACGGGCCGATGTTATCTTCAATTCCTCGACGCTTTACGACCTGCCGGTGCTCAAACGCTATGCCCAACCGTTGCTGGAGGCAATTCCGCTGAGTTCGGAGGCTCACGTGAAGGCCAAATTACTTATTGAATTCCTGAGTTTGGTACAGCCTCTCAGCGATGAGGAAATCGCTGCCATACCTCCGACCAGCATTATGAGAGAATTTATCGGCGGGCAGATGCTGATTTAATTTATGGCAGGATTTTGCTGTTCTTACGTCGTTAAAATCTGAACATTATGGACACACTTGAAGCAATCAGAGAAAGGCATTCGGTTAGAAAGTACATTGACAAGGCCCTTGCCGATGATGTCAAAGCCCGCCTTGAGGAAGAGATTGAAAAAATCAACAAAGAGAGTGGGCTTCATGTTCAATTAATTACGGACGAATACCGTGCTTTCAAAGGCCCTATGGCCTACGGCAAGTTCAGCGGAGTAAGTTCTTACCTTGTGATGGCTGGGCCAAAGGAAGATGGCCTTGACGAAAAGGTAGGATATTATGGCGAGAAACTGGTTCTGCTGGCACAATGTCTGGGGCTTAACTCCTGCTGGGCGGGTGTGAGCTACAGCAAAATCGCTGGGACTTATCACTTGGAAAAAGGAGAAAAAATTGCCTGCTACATTGCCCTGGGCTATGGTTTGAGCCAAGGCGTGCAGCACAAAAGCAAAAGTCTGGAGGAACTGAGCAATGTGAGTGACTCAACTCCGGAGTGGTTCCGCAAAGGCGTGGAGGCGGCGCAACTTGCTCCTACCGCCATCAACCAGCAGAAATTCTTTATTAAGTATGTAGGCGGGGATGAAGATGTGAAAGGTGGTGCTGGTGATGGATGCGCGAGTGGGGATGAGGATGTGAAAGGTAGTGCTGGTGGATGCGAGAATGGGGATGAGGATGTGAAAGGTAGTGCTGGTGGATGCGCGAGTGGGGATGAGGATGTGAAAGGTAGTGCTGGTGATGGATGCGCGAATGGGGATGAGGATGTGAAAGGTAGTGCTGGTGGATGCTCCAATGGAGATGGTAAGAGAAAGACTCTGCCGAAAGTCAGAATAGAGAAAGGTTTTTCTATGGTTGGCTATACACAAATGGATATGGGAATAGCCAAGCTGCATTTTGAAATCGGCGCCGGACGCGAAAACTTCGTCTGGGAATAGCGAAGTTGCAGGCCGCCGGGCTTGTGGGACATATTTTCATCAGCGTTCTCCTCATCATTCTGCGCGTTCTTGAGGGTTCTTGCCTTCAGAGACTCCTTCCCACTTCGCTTCGCTTGTGGGCCCCTTCCTTCCTCAGGAGACGAGGTCTCTTTCGGCAAGACCCTCAAGAACGCTTCCAACAGCATCACCGTGCCAGATGCCATCACGCGAAGGGCCTTAGCTGCATCTGGAACACCTTCCTGCCTCCTACAACAGCCGGTCCAACACCACCGTGCCAGATGCCATCACTCGATGGGTCTTGATGCATCTGGAACACCCACCTGCCTCCTACAACAGCCGGTCCAACATCACCGTGCCAGATGCCATCACTCGATGGGTCTTCGACACATCTGGAACGCCTTCCTGCCTCCTACAACAGCCATCCCAACATCACCGTGCCAGATGCCAGCACGCAAAGGGTCTTCGATGCATCTGGAACACCCACCTGCCTCCTACAAAAGCCGGTCCAACACCACCGTGCCAGATGTTCCTGGCAGCGAAAGTTATTCTGCCCGGTCGGCGCGCGGAGCCACCCATAGAGCTCAGGCGCGACGACAGTGCGCGGAAATAACTTTCGCCCGCAGTGATCAATAAAAGAAAACGCTCCACAAGCAACTCGCAAATTGAAAGAATTGCCTTCAAGAAAAACATCGAGCACAACGACAATACCTAACACACTGATTATCAGCAATAAGAAAATCGGTAAGGTGCTCGATGGCACCCAATTTGAACTGCACCCCAAAAGTTGGACATAAAAAAACAAAAATAATGTCAAGAAGAAAAGCAACTATTGAGGAGCGGTATGCAGCAGTAATGGAAGTCATTAATGGCGGTTCCGCATCTACTGTCGGTATAAAGTACGGGATAGATGCTCGAACTTTAAAACGATTGGTATACAAGTATAACCACCAAGGATATAAGGGTTTGGAAGAAATACCTCCACATAAGTTTACGGAATCTGAGAAGTTTAGTATACTGATTGAATATGAGAGTGGTAGTCTCAGTAAGGAGGAACTGTGTCTGAAATATGACATGCGGGAAAATAAATTCAATAAATGGCTGCAACAATATGAACAATACAAAAAAGGAGATAAATTTGCACTAAGCAAAGGCTGTAGCTGTTATTGGGGTTATGGAGAGGTGAATAAAATAACTCCCAAAAAACAACCGCCAAAAAAGGACAAAAAAATGAATGATGAGAAGACACAGAAATTAGAAGAACGCAAGAAAAATCTCCGCAAAATGGACAAGGATGCCTTATGTGAGTTGTTGTTGGACAGAGAGGCAGAACTTGAATTCCTAAAAAAATTAGAGGCCTTAGACCGGGAGAGGGATCGGCGTCAAGCGATGCGACGCAAGTAATCCAAGGACTAAGGCCAAAGTATGGACTTAATCGTCTATTATGCATTGCAGGCTTACCACGTTCAACATTCTATTATTACGCAAATAAGTCCAGACATGAAAAATGGGCCAAAGAGAAAGAGGAGATTAAAAGCATATATAGGGAAAATCAAGGTCGTTATGGATATCGTCGAATAACTGATGAGATGCATAATCGTGGTTATACCATAAACCATAAGACTGTCAGAAAGATTATGAAGGAAGAGGGTATTTGCTGTAAGGTCAGGATGAAAAAGTATCGTTCATACAAGGGAGAACAGGGCAAGATAGCACCGAATCTTATCAATCGTAATTTCCAGAGTTATAAGCCTTTACATAAACTGGTTACAGATGTTACCGAGTTCTCACTGTTTGGCGAGAAAAGGTACCTCTCCCCAGTGCTTGACCTGTTCAACGGTGAGATAGTATGCTACACTCTGTGCGAACGTCCAGTTCTGGATATGGTTCTTGATATGGAACGTGAGCTGGTAAGTCATAAAGGCATTGAGGAAGGCGCTACGCTACACTCAGACCAGGGGTGGCAATACCAACATAAAACATATCAGCAGATATTGAAAGACAATCATATCAAGCAGAGTATGTCAAGGAAAGGCAACTGTTTGGACAACTCAGTAATGGAGAACTTCTTTGGATTGTTGAAGTCCGAATTGTTATATCTTCGAGACTTCAAATCGATTAAAGAGTTCGAAATGGAAGTGCATAAGTATATAAAGTACTACAACGAAAATCGTATCAAGCATAAATTAGGAGGGAAAAGTCCAGTACAGTATAGAAAGAAATATGAAGAGGATCAAGCATGTAAAGGTTAGCACCGCAGCCGGAATATACGCCCTCCGGCTGCTACGGCTCACAGCTGCGGGGAGCTAAATGGGATCATGTCCAAAACCCTGTGTTTGAGATTCTAATTGGAAAAGAGTTAGTACCTTTGTAGAAACGTTGTACGAACCCCTGCCGGGGAGCGTCAGCTATAGCTGCCGATGAAATGATGCGGTAGATTGCGAAAAAATACTGATATTGTAAAAAACGGGAACTGCCATTCCATTTTACACAATATCAGTATGAAAAGACAGTCAAAAATTGCCTCCGCGATGGAGAGCGTACCGTCCTTCGCTGCAAGGTACGAACTTTTTGTGAAAAGATTGCGCGGTGAG
>CAMGFA010000040.1 GCA_946055165.1 uncultured Bacteroidales bacterium | reverse complement strand
GGTCTTGATTTTTATCTAAACCGGCCTAAAATCGCGAGATTTTATATATATTTACGATATGATTATAGAAGCGACCAATATCTGCAAGGCCTTCGGGCAGTTGCAAGTGCTTAGGGATGTGAATTTTCTTGCGCAGGAAGGCGAAATTCTCGCCATCGTGGGAGCATCGGGCGCAGGAAAGACCACCCTTCTGCAAATTTTAGGAACTCTGCTCAGTCCCGACAGCGGCAGCCTCACCATCGCGGGTCAATGCATTTTCGGAAAGGGTAAAGCCCCGTCGGACAAAGAAATATCTGCCTTCCGCAACCGCCATCTTGGCTTTGTTTTCCAGGCTCATCACCTGCTTCCGGAATTCACGGCCCTGGAAAATGTGATGATTCCGGCACTCATCGCCAACGAAAAGGAAAGCAGGGCAAGGGAAAAAGCCCTGCAACTGCTTGACAAAGTGGGTCTTAAGGATCGTGCCTCCCACAAGCCCGGCCAGCTTTCGGGCGGAGAGCAGCAGAGGGTCGCCATTGCCCGTGCGCTTGTGAACTCCCCCGACCTGCTTCTGGCCGATGAACCCACGGGAAATCTCGACTCGGCCACGAAAGAAGAAATCCACAGTCTGCTGTTCGACTTGCGCAAATCGCTGGGGCAGACCATTATTCTGGTAACCCACGATCCCGCCCTCGCAGCCCTGTGCGACCGCTGCCTGGAAATGAAGGACGGCCAAATTCTCAGCAGGTAAATGTCCGTTTTCCGCTTCAAGCAGTTCGAAGTGCAGAACAGCCGCTCTGCCATGAAACTCGGCACCGATTCGGTGCTGCTCGGGGCTCTTGCCGGCCTTCCGGAGGACGAATCGTCCAGAGTTCTGGACATAGGCAGCGGCACCGGAGTGGTGGCACTCATGCTGGCCCAGCGCCTGAACGGCAGGGACTTCCACATAGACGGGGTGGAAATCGACAAAGAATCGGCCCTGGAAATGGAAGAGAACTTCCGGAATTCGCCCTGGGCAGAAAGGCTGAGTGCAATCCACAGCCCCCTGCAGGCCTGGAAAACGGAGCAGAAATACTCCTTGATAGTATCGAACCCGCCGTACTTCGACTCTTCCCTCACCAATCCCGACCCCCGCAAGGCCGATGCGCGGCACTGCCTGAGCCTTGGAATCGGGGACATCTGCAGCTTTGCAAGGGAAAATCTGAAGCCCGAAGGAAGGCTCTTTCTCATTCTTCCGGCCGATTGCGAAAAGAGGCTGGTGCGGACTGCTGCGAGCTTTGACCTTGAACTGCAGAGCATTGTCAGAGTGCGGACGAGCCCCGGCAAAGCTTTGAAAAGAATAGTGGCGGGATTTGGCAGGCAGAAGCCGGAAAAGCTGATGGAAAGCGAATTCCGGATATGCGCCGAGGGCGGATTCAGCCAGGAATACAAAAGTGTGCTGAAAGATTTTTTATTGGCATTGTAGTTTATCTTCATTATCTTTGCGCACAATCATTTTTAAGATATGTCAGATATTATCAAACTTCAAGAAATAGCCTCCCAGGTACGCAGGGACATCGTGAGAATGGTCTGCAAAGCCAAATCGGGACACCCGGGAGGGTCTTTGGGCATTACGGACGTGATGACCGCACTCTATTTTGATGAAATGCAGCACAATCCGCAGAATTGGGAGCGCAGCGGCAAGGGACAGGACATGTTCGTGCTTTCTGCAGGCCACCTTGCTCCGGTGTACTACAGCGTACTCGCGCGCAGCGGCTACTTCCCAAAGGAGGAGCTCGGCACCTTGCGCCGCTTCGGCAGCCGTCTTCAGGGACATCCTTGTGTGACCGACCACCTTCCGGGTGTGTTCAAACCTTCAGGCTCTCTGGGTCAGGGACTTTCAGTTGCCGCCGGCATGGCCCTGGGAAAGAAGCTTGAGAACGATGCCCACCGCGTTTATGTGCTCTGCGGCGACGGCGAGAGTGAGGAAGGACAGATTTGGGAAGCCGCAATGTGGGCTCCGCATCACAAACTGGACAATCTCATTGCCTTTACCGACTGGAACGGCCAACAGATCGACGGCCCTACCGAGACCATCACCGGCATCAACGATTTGTCCGACAAATGGCTGGCGTTCGGCTGGGACGTAATTGAGGCCGACGGCCACGATTTCGAAAGCATTCTCCAGGCCTTCGAACTGGCCCACGCAGCCAACGGCAAGCCTAAGATGATTCTCTTCAAAACGGAAATGGGTCATGGCGTGGACTTTATGGCCGGCACCCACAAATGGCACGGCAAAGCCCCGAGCGAAGATGAGTGTAACAGAGCTCTTGCCCAGCTCAAGGAAACTTTAGGAGATTTTTAGTATGAAAAAATATACAGACAGCGGGAAGAAAGATACCCGCAGCGGCTTTGGTGCCGGACTTCTCGAAGCCGGACGCCGCGACTCCCGCGTTCTCGCGCTCACTGCCGACCTCAAGGGTTCGGTGAAAATGGATGCCTTTGCAGCTGAATTCCCTGAACGTTTTGTCCAGTGCGGCATTGCCGAGAGCAATATGGTTGGTGTGGCAGCAGGCCTTGCAATCACCGGAAAAGTGCCTTTCATTGGTTCTTTTGCCGAATTCGTTACCGGCAGGGTCTATGACCAGCTGCGTCAGGAAGTTGCTTATGGTCACACCAATGTGAAAATCGCATCGTCCCACGCGGGAATCACCCTCGGCGAAGACGGAGCCACACACCAGACAATGGAGGACATCGCCCTTATGCGCGCTCTTCCGGGCATGGCCGTGGTGGTTCCATGCGACTATAACCAGACCAAAAACGCCACCATTGCGGCAGCAGCCTACGAAGGGCCGGTTTACCTCCGTTTCGGAAGGCCTTCGGTTCCGAACTTTACTCCTGAAGACGAAGCCTTCGAGATTGGCAAGGCCTATCTGCTCAACGAGGGTTGCGACATCACAATCGCTGCCTGCGGACATCTGGTTTGGGAGGCCCTTCAGGCCGCCGAAGCTCTTGAAGCGGAAGGCATCAGGGCCGATGTGATCAATTTCGCCACCATAAAGCCTTTGGACGAGCAGGCTCTGCTTGCAAGCGTGAAAAAGACCGGATGCTGCGTTGTTGCAGAGGAGCACAACATGGCAGGCGGTTTGGGCGAGGCTGTATCGGGAGTTCTGGCAGCAGGCCATCCTGCTCCTGTTGAGTTCGTGAACGGTGCCGACCGCTTTGGCCAGTCGGGCACACCGGCAGAACTTATGCAGGCATATTCTCTGAATGCCGATGCGATCGTTAAGGCAGCACACAAAGCTATAGGCAGGAAATGACGGAATTTCCTTCATCGAAATGGGCGGACTACGAGCTCATTGACTGCGGCTGCGGGGAAAAACTGGAGCGCTATGGCAATGTTGTTATGGCGCGGCCCGAGCCAAAGGCCATCTGGGACAGGAGTCTTCCTTTGGAGAAGTGGGACAGGATGATGCATACCCGCTTCAGTCCGGGTGCCGGTTTCGGCAAGGCCGGAAAAGAGGACTGCGGCACATGGAGCCGCAACAAAGCTTTCAAGGACCAGTGGTACATTTCCTATCACGGGCTGCAGAAGGGGCTTGATTTCAAACTGCGGCTTGGGCTCACCTCCTTCAAGCATGTGGGGGTATTTCCTGAGCAGGCCGCCAATTGGGAATATATTTATGCCAATACCCGTCCGGGGATGAAGGTGCTCAACCTTTTTGCCTATACGGGTGCGGCTAGTCTTGCTGCCCGTGCTGCAGGGGCCGATGTTACCCATCTGGACTCCGTGCGCCAGGTTGTGAACTGGGCGAGCGGCAATATGGAGAGCAGCGGGCTGGACAATATCCGCTGGGTGGTGGAAGATGCGATGAAGTTCGCGCGGCGCGAGGCCAAGCGCGGACATTTGTACAATGGTATTATTCTCGATCCTCCGGCTTATGGTCACGGACCCGATGGGGAGCGCTGGAAGCTGGATGACTATCTGTTCGAGATGTTGCGGACTGTAGCGCAGATTCTTGCTCCGCACGGCAGCTATATGGTGCTCAATCTCTATTCCAACGGCTACAGTGCTCTCTTGGGCGAAACCGTGGTACGGGAGGCTTTCGGGCTGCGGGATGAGAGCGCATTTTCGCTCAAAAGCGGAGAGCTTGCCCTGCGTGACAGTTTCGGCAAAGCTCTTCCGCTATCAATTGTTGTCCGATTAGCTCTGAAATAGGCGTTTTGGGCGAGTTTCCCAAACCGACTTCCCTCCGCTATTACATTACGTTGAACAGCTGTGGGAGGTCGGTTTTGGTGATTTGCTCGGAGAGGGCAGTGTTCCCGCCCTTGGCGAGTTCATCGGCCAGAAAATACAGGTACTGCACGCAGGATTCGTAATCGCTCTTGGCATAATCGTAGTAGCCGGCATAGAAGCAGGCTGCCGTGAAGAGCTCTTCGTACAGAGCTTCGGCAATGGCATTGGCCTTTTCGGCCTGGCCGAGCCTGAAATAGAGCGAAATGCTCTCGATTACCATATAGTCGTTGGCTGCAAAACCGATCGGAATGCTCTCAATAGGATATGGGGCTGTTTTCTCCCACATCAGGTCGAGCATCTCCAAAGCGCGCTCATTCTGTCCCGCATCGGCAAAAACAGTAGCCGCAGTGACAAAAATCTGGCGTATCGAATTCACTCCGAGATGAGTGTAATAATTCTGATAATCAATAAAGTAATCGTCACGGGCAAGAGCATCGTAAGAATAAACCTCAGTCATCAGCCTGTACAGCTCGTCAATCTCCACAAAGCCCGGTTTCAGCACTGCAGGCTTGTTCTGGAGAGGGATGAATTTGTAGGTATGGCCCTGCCACTCGAGATAGTCCTTGATTCCTATATTCAGATCCCCGCCCATATTCAGCATGCATAGCGGACGTGACCAGTCGTAAGCGTTCAGGAAGTCGAGCAAAAAGAGCTCAGGCTTGGTAAGGAAATCCTTCTTTTTAGGGATGGAAAGCACTATGCTGTCGGGGATGAGCTCGGCGTATGAGGCGTCGAGGATGCCGCTCTTGATAACGTTCTCCCTGTTTACCGGAACAATAATCTTGTGGGCAGGAATCACATTCACTTTCTTGCCGCTGCTAAGAGCCACCCTCATTTTAGGATTGCTGAAATAGGCCATCACCTCCGAAATAGGCATAGGCTTGTCGCTTACATCCACCACAGGAATGTACTCATTGGTGCCGTATAGGTACTGCTTCGGGCTCAGGCTCAAAGGAAGCGGGGCCGATTCGTTTACGGCGTATTTCATCTGGTCTATGTGCCAGTCGGTTCCGAGAAGCGAGGTGTTCACAATGCGGACATCGGTACGGATATTCTCCACCTCCTGGGCATACCAAAGAGGGAAGGTGTCGTTGTCGCCGTGGGTGATGAGAACGCCGTTCTCCCCAACGGAATTGAGGTAGTTGCAAGCCACCTCAACGGCGGTGCGGCGGTTGGAGCGGTCGTGGTCGTCCCAGTTCTGTGCAGCCATAAGCACAGGTACAAAGAGACAGACAACACTCAATGCAGCGCCAAGAACCGGAGCTTTCTTAAGTTTGAGCTGCGAAGCCCAGTTGTAGATGGCAGCGGCTCCCAAACCTATCCATACACTGAAGAAGTAGAACGAGCCGGCATAGGCATAGTCGCGCTCACGCACCTGGAAAGGAGGCTGGTTGAGATACATCACTATTGCGATGCCGGTCATGAAGAACATCAGGAAATTCAGGAAACAGCCCCTCTTGTCCCTTCCGAACTGGAAGCACAGGCCGATGATTCCCAGAATAAGAGGCAGGAAGTAGTAGTGGTTCTTGCCTTTGTTGTCCTTGAGCACAGACGGAGCGTTGCTCTGGTCGCCGAGGCGGGCGTTGTCGATGAATTTGACGCCGCTCTCCCAGTTGCCGTGGAAAAGATTGCCCGGAGTAGGGGAATGGATGTCGTTCTGGCGCCCGACAAAATTCCACATGAAATACCTCCAGTACATCCAATTGCACTGATAATCAATAAAATACTTGAGATTGGCACCCATTGTCGGCTTGCGGGTCTCGCTGCCGCGTACCCTCTTGCCCTTGCCTTCGGTGTAGTACTTATAGAATTCCTCATAGCTGCCGTCGGGAGAGCTGCTCCACATCCTCGGGAAGAGCATTTTGCCCTCCGGAAGATAATCGGCATCGATAGGGGCATCGACCTTCTTGTACTTGCCGTCCACCGGAGCCCAGTATTTGGTGGTTTTGAGCTCATAAGGGGCATCATAATACTGTCCGTAAATGAGCGGAGTCTTTCCATACTGCTCGCGGGAAAGGTAACGCACGAGAGTGAAAGCATTGTCCGGCTGATACTCGTTGGTAGGAGTTTTGGCGCAGGAGCGGATGACATCTATTGTAAAGATGGAAAAGCCTATGCTGATGACCGTGAAACAGAGAAGCACGGTGTTGGCGAAGACCTTCTCCTTTTTCATAGTGCTGTATATTCCCCAGAAGCAGAGTGCCAGAAGGGCAAGCACAAAGAAGGCTGCACCGCTGTTGTACGGCAGGCCTATGACATTCACGAAGAAGAGGTCGAAATAAGCGGCGAGTTTCGGCAGCCAAGGAATGACAAGGAAAAGTATGAGAGCCAGAATCACCACTCCGACAAGGAATATCTTCACATAATCCCAGGCCGAGAGTTTGTCCTTCTGGCGGAAATAGTACATAAATACCAGTGCCGGAATTGCCAGCAGGTTAAGCAGATGCACACCAATGCTGAGGCCCATCAGAAAGGCGATGAGCACTATCCAGCGCAGGGCGTGGGGCTCGTCGGCCCTGTCGTACCAGATTGTCATGAGCCAGAACACCAGCGCGGTGAAAAGGCTTGAGCAGGCATAGACCTCTCCCTCTACGGCAGAGAACCAGAAAGTGTCGCTGAAGCAGTAGGCAAGGGCTCCCACAAGGGCGCTGGAGAAGATGCCCACAGACTGGGCTATGCTGTACGAGCCAGAAGAATCGGCCTTGAAAATACGCTTGATGAACCACACGAGCGTGAGGTATAGCAGCAAAATGGTAAGGGCCGAACAGATTGCACTGAAGGCATTTACCAAAATGGCGGCCTGTTCGTTTCCGCCTAAAAGGGTGAAGATTCGGGCGAAAAGCTGGAAAACGGGGTTTCCTGGAGGATGGCCCACTTCCAGTTTGTAGGACGATGCGATAAACTCCCCGCAATCCCAGAAAGAGGCGCTCGGCTCGATGGTGCAGAGATAGGTCACTGCAGAAATGACGAAAGCCAGAGCTGCCGTGATTTTATTCCAAAGATTGAACTGTCTTTTATCCATAAGCTACAAATTTACACAAAAAGTCGTGATTCTTTGCAAGGAGCCGCCATAAAAGTAGTATCTTTGTGCATTATGGCAGAAAACGACTGGAAAAAAAGACTGGGTGTAGTTTATTCGACCAACCCTGATTTCTCATATACGGAAGAATGCAGCCCCGAAGTGCAGACCCTCGAGCCTTCGAAACAGAGGCTGATTGTGGGGATAGACCGCCGCGCCAGGGCCGGCAAACAGGTGACTCTGATAAAAGGCTTCGTGGGCAGCGATGAAGACCTCGCCGCTCTGGGCAAAACGCTCAAGGTCAAGTGCGGAGTAGGCGGTACGGCCAAAGACGGAGAAATCACCTTGCAGGGAGACCTTCGGGACAAAGTTGTGGCCCTGCTGGAAAATATGGGATACAAAGCCAAGAGGGGCAACTGATGCTGCAGGATTTTCCCAACGGGGTGCTGAAGATGGCAGACGAGCCCCTTGCCTGGACCCCTGAACCCCAGGCCTGGGCGCAGCAGGGATCAAACGCCTTGCTTATGCTTTTGTGCGGTCTGCTGCTTTTGCTGGGGATAAGAGATCTCTTCATTCTCTTCAAGCCTATGCTCCAAGGTCTTGGCCGATGGAGAATGCTCGTTTACACCGAACACAACATACAGCTGGCCCACAGGCGCAACAAACTCGCCCTTCTTGCCAGTCCTACGATAGTGCTGTGCTGCAATGCTTTTCATTTGCTCCCCTTCCCGCTGTGGGGTTGCGCGCTGAGCATCTTCCTCTATTGGCTTGCCAGAGAGATTCTTTTCCGCAGCATCAGACACAAGAAAGTGCAGAGCGAAGCCTGGCACGCAGCCCACGGCAGCCTGTACCTTTTTGTTATTCTGCTTTGCCTGCTGATGCTGTTCATAGGAGTGCCGGGGAAACTGTTCGGGATGCCGGAAGATATTCTCAGAGCATTGATGTACGCACTGTGTATTCTTATTTTTGCAATAAACTGCCTGCGCAGCGGACAAATTTTAGCTTCACAATGCGGCCCTTTCCGCTCTTTTTTGTATCTTTGCACCCTTGAATTTTTACCGGCGGCACTTTTGTTGTGTGCAGCATTGTTTTATATTTAAACTTTGAATTAATGAGCATAAGCAAAATTCTTATCTCACAGAGCACTCCGAGCAACCTTGCTCCTTATCAGGGAATTGAACAGAAATACGGCGTAAAGATAGACTTCTTTCCATTTTTCAAGATAGAAGGCTTGAGTTCCAGAGAGTTCCGCAGCCAGAGAGTAAACCTTTCGGAATACACCGCAGTGGTACTTTCTTCACGTGCGGCCATCGACTCCTATTTCCAGCTTTGCGAAGAAGCCCGCTTCAAGGTCCCTGAGACAATGAAATACTTCTGCTCCACCGAACTGGTGGCCACCTATCTTCAGAAACACATCGTTTTCAGGAAAAGGAAAATCTTCTCCGGCGACGGCACCCCGGAGTCCATAGTCAAACTCATTGGCAGCAAACACAAAGGCGAAAAATTCCTCATTGCCACCTCCGACTTGAACAACATTCCTCCCATTTGCCCGATTTTCGAGCAAATGGGAATAGACTATACTCTGGCCCAGCTGGTGAAATCCGTATATCAGGACCTTCACCAGATAGACCTCTCCTCCTACGATATGCTGGTCCTCTACAACCGCTCCGACGTAGAATCCCTCTTCCACAACTTCCCGGATTTCAAACAGGGAAATCTCAAGATTGCATCGTACGGAAAATTGGTAGTCAAGGCCATACAGGATGCAGGGCTCGACATCGAGCTCCAGGCCCCGAACCCGGAGGCTCCAAGCGTATCCAAAGCACTGGAACTTTATCTCGAGAAAAACAAGTAATGGAAGTCAGGGCACACAGTTTTCCCAAATCCGAGAAACTTTGCTCCAAGACTGCCATTTCGGCGCTTATGGCGAAGGGACACTGGTCGGGGACTGCCCATCTGCGCTTCTGCCGCCTGACAAACGGGGCAGAAATCAATCGCGTTATGTTCAGCGTACCCAAAAAGCTGTTCAAAAGAGCAGTCAAGCGCAATCTTCTGAAGAGAAGGCTTCGCGAGGCCTATCGTCTGAACAAGGAAATGCTGGGCGGACTTTCTTGCATGGATTTGATGTTCGTTTACAATTCTCCTGAAATTGCAGACTTTGCCTGCCTTCAGGAAGAAATGAGGGAAATTCTTCGCCGATGTGGAAACAAATAGTGAAATGGGTGAAGAGAATCTTTTCCTTCCCCTTCATCCTGCTCATCAGGTTTTATCAGATTTGCATCTCCCCTCTCAAGCCGCCGACCTGCCGTTTCACTCCAAGCTGCTCGCAGTACGCGCTTGAAGCCTTCCGCAAATACGGACCGCTGAAGGGATTGTGGCTTAGCGTGAAGCGCATTTTGCGCTGCCATCCTTTCGGAGGAAGCGGATACGACCCCGTTCCATAAAAAATTTTGTGTATATTTGTTCCCTTATGAAGAATATCCGCAACTTTTGCATAATAGCGCATATCGACCACGGCAAGAGCACCCTGGCCGACCGTCTTCTTGAACTCACCCAGACCCTCTCTGCCCGGGATATGGACAATCAGGTGCTGGACGATATGGATCTTGAAAAGGAAAAGGGAATCACCATCAAGAGCCACGCCATCCAGATGAGCTACAACTATAAAGGCGAAAACTACGTGCTCAACCTCATAGACACTCCGGGCCACGTGGACTTTTCCTACGAAGTTTCGCGCAGCATCGCCTCCTGTGAGGGCGCACTTCTGGTGGTGGATGCCTCGCAGGGCGTCCAGGCCCAGACGATATCCAACCTCTATATGGCCATTGACCACGGTTTGGAAATTATTCCTGTGCTCAATAAGATAGATATGGAATCGGCTCAGGTAGAGGTGGTTACGGACGAAATTTGCGACCTGCTCGGCTGCTCGGCGGAAGATGTGTTCAAGGTATCGGCCCGAACGGGCGAAGGGGTGGCTCCAATTCTCGATGCCATCGTGGAACGTATTCCCGCACCGGAAGGCGACCCTCAGGCTCCGCTTCAGGCCCTCATTTTCGACTCGGTATTCAATCCTTTCCGCGGTGTGATAGCATATTTCAAAGTTGAGAACGGAAGCATTTCCAAGGGCGACAAGGTGAAGTTTTTTGCCACAGGAATGGAATACGAAGTGGAGGAGGTGGGACTTCTGAGAATGAAGCTCATCCCTGCCCAAAGCGTGGGCTGCGGCGATGTGGGATATGTGATTACCGGCATCAAAAGTGCCGTGGAGGTGAAGGTGGGCGATACGATAACCCACACGCAAAACCCTTGTGCAAAAGCAATTGCCGGCTTCGAGGAGGTGAAACCTATGGTCTTTGCGGGCATGTATCCGGTGCAGGCCGACAAATTCGAGGAACTTCGCACCGTGCTCGAGAAGTTCAAACTCAACGATGCGTCTTTTGTCTATGAGCCGGAGAGTTCGCTCGCTTTGGGCTCGGGTTTCCGTTGCGGCTTCCTGGGCCTGCTGCACCTAGAAATCGTGCAGGAAAGGCTGTACAGGGAGTTCGACATGGACGTGATTACCACCGTCCCGAACGTATCGTACAAGGTATATACCACTCAGGGTGAGGTTATGGACGTGCACAACCCTTCCGGGCTGCCGTCCCCTACCCTTATCGACCATATCGAAGAGCCTTACATCCGCGCGCAGATCATCTCCAAAACGGAGTTCTTCGGCCCCATAATGAAACTCTGCCTCGACCGCCGCGGAACCCTTATCAGCCAGCACTATATCACGGCCGACAGGGTTGAGCTCAACTACGATATGCCTCTGGCCGAGATTGTCTTCGACTTCTACGACAAACTCAAGACCATCTCCAAGGGATATGCCTCCTTCGACTATCACATAATCGATTTCCGGCCTTCGAAGCTTGTGCGTCTGGATATTCTTCTGAACGGGGAACCGGCCGATGCCCTCTCGACCCTCATCCACGAAGACAACGCCTACACCTTCGGGCGCAGGATGTGC
Organism: uncultured Bacteroidales bacterium; assembly: GCA_946055165.1. GTDB lineage: Bacteria > Bacteroidota > Bacteroidia > Bacteroidales > UBA932 > Cryptobacteroides. Next base: position 1,317 of record CAMGFA010000040.1, on the reverse strand, counting down.
GAGAAATTGCGTGAACTCATACCACGCCAGCAGTTCGACATTCCTATACAGGCCGCCATCGGAGCCAAGATCATTGCCCGCGAGACGGTGAAACAGTTGCGCAAGGACGTAACAGCCAAATGCTACGGCGGTGACGTGACCCGAAAGCGCAAACTGCTTGAAAAGCAGAAGGAAGGCAAGAAGAGGATGCGGCAGGTGGGTTCCGTGCAGGTTCCTCAGTCGGCATTCATGGCAGTGCTTAAATTGGATTCGTAAAATATGCACAATCTTTTGTTTCTTCAGAATCTTGGCACAGGCGAAATCATCATCATCGCCCTTGTGGTGCTGCTGCTTTTCGGGGGCAAGAAAATTCCGGAGCTCATGCGCAGTCTCGGCAAGGGTGTGAAGAGTTTCAAGGATGGTCTGGCCGATGTGGAGAAAGAGCTCAAGGACGATTCCGACAAGGATGGGCAATAAGCAGGAAATGACTTTCTGGGACCATCTTGAAGTTATGAGATGGTCTATTTTGAGAGTGGTGATTGTGCTGCTCCTGCTATTTGTGGCCGCCTTTGTGGCTATGCCCCACATTTTCGATTCCTTGATTATGGGGCCCGCCAGTTCGGATTTCTTTGTTTACAGGCTTCTGGGAGGCTTGTTTTCCAAGGACTTCGATATTGAAATAATCAATATAAATGTAACGACGCCTTTCTTCACCCATATGAAGACGGCCTTTGTAACTGCACTTCTTCTGGCTTTTCCCTATCTGCTTTTTGAACTATGGAAATTTGTTGCGCCGGCTCTTTACAGCAATGAGAAAAAAGGAGTGAAGAGTGCATTTCTGGGTGTTGCCCTGCTTTTTTATCTTGGCTGTGCCGTGGCCTATCTCATTGTTTTTCCTCTTACCTTCCGTTTTCTTGCCGGGTATCAAATAGGTGGAGGGATAGTGAGCCAGATTTCGCTCGATTCATATATGTCCACTTTCCTGGGGATAATATTTGTAATGGGACTGGTCTTCGAATTGCCGGTGCTGGCGGCATTGCTGTCGAAACTCGGGGTGCTGAACAAGGGAATTCTGCGCAAATACAGGCGTCACGCCATTGTAGTGCTGCTTGTCCTGTCTGCGGTGATTACCCCAACCGGGGACCCTTTCACACTTTGTGTGGTTTTCCTTCCGATTTATGCTCTGTACGAATTGTCCATTCTCATTGTAAAGGAATAGTAAAAGAATTTTTCGCCTAAAATTTTGTTATTTCAAAAAAAGATAGTACATTTGCAGTCCCTTTAAGGGAACCGGGGTGTGGCGCAGTTGGCTAGCGCATCTGGTTTGGGACCAGAGGG
>CAMGFA010000039.1 GCA_946055165.1 uncultured Bacteroidales bacterium | reverse complement strand
AGAAGATATACAGGATTTCAGTGAACTTCGTCCGGGCCTTGACTCGCTTCAAGTCGTAGTGCTCTTTCTGCGTACCGAATGATCCCTCCATCGCTGTCGCCCTCACTCTGGCAAGTTCCTGCCAGACAAGGTCTTTCTCCTTCTTCTCCTCTGAGAATGGACGGCCTCTTTTCACGAACGACGTCTGTATCCCGTTCTCCTTGCAGTAGTCCCTGTTCTCGGTGCCGGCATAGCCAGTGTCTCCTCCCACTTTCTTCGCGTCGACCCCGAACAACCTCTTGTGTATCTTCAGGCAATGTACCAGTCTTGTGCCCTCGTTGAACGCGTTGAATGATAGCTTCTCAATGAACGAGATCCCGTCAACCAGGATGTTGTTCACTTTGGCACCGAACTCCACACTCTTCACCTCCTTGCCTCTCACGATCGGCCTCACATATGGCTTGCTGATGCTCACTATCCTGTCCTTTATGCTCTCGCGACAGTCCTTACTCTGAAAGTGATTCTTCTGCTGCCGATACATCTTGGTGATGATGTCGATGTCTCCTTTCTCTCTGATTGTAAGCGATTTGTCAGCCTCATTATTCTCCCTCTCCATCCTTCTGATTTCCTTCAGTATCTTTCCGAGCAGATCAAGCAACCTGCGTGTCATCTTTTTGGTCTGACTCTTTGTGCGCCTTCGCTGCTTCCTGTATGTCAGGTTCGCTTTCTGTACATCAAGGTACTTCGTCCTCGGGCGGTGCAGCTTGAGTCTTGAACTGAACTCGCACATTATCGTGTAAGACTTCTCGATACCTTCCCACAGCAGTTTCGGATCGGTCGGATATCTCATCTCGCTCTCATAGCAGGTCGCATCCGTGTACATCGTGTCAAGTTCCTTCATGTATGGCTTCCACATCTCCGCAAGCAGGTCCTGCTGCTGTTGGATCTTCAACTTGCCGGCGAGTTCTATCATAATATCATCCAGCAACTTGTAGTTCGTCAGTGGTCTCGTAGGGTCGATTATCACATCGCAGAACATCTGGTAGAGAATGTTGCCGTTCAACTGTTCCATCAGTTTCGGGCAGCTCAGTCCGGTGTACATCTTCAGAAACATCAAGGCCACCTTTCCTTCCGGCGTGAAGTATGAACGACGTCCCAGTTTCGGCCTCAGGCTTTTGCTCACCATCCCGAAGTTCTCCGCCATCTCCCGAAGAGGGAGGAGTCTCTTTATTCTGCCAAGTTCACTCTTTTCAAATGTCGACCTGTAAAGGTCATAAAAATCGAACTCCGTGAATCCAATGTTTGGTGCTATTTCAGCTAAATTTCGTACCTTTGACATGCAGATTAATTTTTGCGATACCTCCAAATTCAGCTTCGCAGGGCCTGTTGGAGGTATTTTTATTTCCATATCAAAGATACAAAATTTCTAACACATTAGCAATCAATTTGTTAGAAAAATATCAACATTTTCCGACAGTCCCTACCTTAGTGGGAAGTTTTGCTTTATCTGTTTGAACAGCTTATGAAAAGCTTCTCATAAGCTGTTACAGGATGTAAAGAGAATCATCAATGATGGTAGAAGTGCGGCCTATGGCGCTGTGAATTCTGTGATGATTCGCACTCTTTTATCGTATGTTTACAGAGAATCAGATTTTGCAGACGCGTCTGCAAAATCTTACTTGGTCCCATTATGTGGAGTTGTTACGTGTTGATAACGAAGATGCACGTAATTGGTATTTGCAAGAAGCGGCTTTGCAGCAGTGGAGTGTACGCACACTTGAGCGCAACATCAGTTCTCAATACTATTTCCGAATTCTTCAATCTCAACATAAAGAGCCGGTAGAGGCTGAAATGAAAGCGTTGACAGCTCCTTTTCAGAAGGACAAACTGAAATTCATCAAGAATCCTGTCGTTGCGGAATTTCTTGGATTGTCACCTAATTGTGATTTTACGGAGACTAAACTTGAAACGGCCATCATAACTCAAATTCAGAAGTTTTTACTTGAGTTGGGGAAAGGTTATGCCTTCGTTGATCGCCAGCAACATATAGCCACAGATGCAGGGGATTTCTATATTGACTTGGTTTTTTACAACTATATTCTCAAATGTTTTTTACTGATCGACCTTAAGACCACCCGCATAACGCATCAAGATGTCGGACAAATGGATATGTACGTCCGGATGTACGATGAACTGAAATGCGGACCTGATGACAACCCAACGATTGGTCTGACTTAAAGATTGTATGTGGGCTTGATTTATATTACAACGGGCGTAAAAACGAAATTTTTATGTAAATTTGAGTTATGAAGATTGAGGAGGCCATACTATATTGCCTTGCCACTTGCAATGGTGGAATGCGTACGGAGCAGATTGCTGACATGATAAACAGTCAGCACCTTCACCTGCGCAAGGACGGGCAAACTGTGACTTCCAAGCAGGTCTTTGCGGTTATAATGCGGTACCCGGACACATTCGTCCTGAGTGCCGGCCGAGTGATGTTGATGATATGAAACGTATAACACTTACCCTTATTATGGGATTATCATTTTTGGGACTGTTCGGTCAAACCAGTAAGTTTAAGACTGTGGACGTGAAAGAATTCGAAAAGTTCATTTCAGATACCACAGTTTCCCTTTTGGATGTGCGTACCCCAGCAGAGCATGCTGAAGGATTCATCCCTGGAACTCACTTCAATATCGATGTCCTTGAGGATACCTTCACTAAGATTGCTACGGAAACCCTTTCAAAGGATAAGCCTGTAGCTCTTTACTGCCGCAGCGGTAATCGTAGCAAGAAAGCCGCACGTATCCTTGCCGAGAAAGGCTATCAGGTGGTTGAGCTAGGAACGGGATTCCGAGGATGGGCGGCAGCTGGAAAAGATATAGCTAAACCATAGTTTCGGCAGATGCAGTTATTGCGTCAGGAAAACACCACACTTTTGGCCGTGTGGCTGGGTGGTCATGCTCCGAATTACGTACCTCATGTGCCTGTTTGCGCTTGTCGGATTCCAATTCGGATTTAAGAGAAAGTATCATCCGGTTGAAGTTCATCTCATCCTGCCAGCAAATTCCCGATCAGGTCGGGGGAGGACAGAAAGAGACGCCGAGGAGGACAAACAGGAACGGTGGGGATGCCGGGCTAACGCCTTGCATCCCCACGGCTTTGACGCTTCGCTACAGCGGACGGCAGAGCCTCCCTTAATTTTATTCTGAGACAGGACGGACAGACTGACCGACGTACCGGTGGATGTAGCCCCTGTAAACATCGCTCGAATGAAGGCACATACCGCACGCGAACGGGGCGTCCGTATCGAGGGACGAAGACCAATAGAAACCGCTGGAGCCGACACCGCCCTTCATGCCGCCATCCCGAAGACCGGCGGCAGGAAGGAAAATCCATTTATCAGTGTAACCTGACTTCTTGGACTGGACCTTGTAACCGCTGACACCATCAATGGTTGTCCAGGTCCAGGAACAATTGGCAGTATTTCTCAACTCCGCCCATTCCGCATCCGTAGGAATACGCCAATTACCACCGAGGAGGACAGTGGCTGCATCATCTTTTGCCTCAAGGACAGTCTTATTATCTACTGTACCATAGGATGACTTTGTATTATATTTCGACCAGCCTGAATACTCGTCTGAACCAGTGTGGTAAGGACAATTACTCCAATATAGATAGATACCTGTATCTGAAACATCCGTTGTGCCCGCCCACTGATAATAACCACCGTACTCCGTCGGCTTGGACGCACCGAGATTGCAGGAGGCCCAGCACACCGACAAACCGAGATCAACAGCACCTGCAGGCAATTCAAGTGTTGAGAAATTACCTATTTGTGAGGAAAACTCCACATCATCAACCTTGGCGACTACTACGAAATTATACGCAGTGGACGAAGTCAATGAAGACAGGGTCTCGGAATAAGAACCATCAGAACCCAAGGTCAATGTCACCTTGGTACCTTTGGACCTCAAACCCTCCAAAGTACTCTTGGATGAACTGTAATACAACACGGCCGACTTTCTGAATGAACCCTCCGACTGGATATTCAAACTACCGGAAATTTTTGCTGAAGAAAACTTAACATCAGAAGCCTCCGCCGTCACTGATGCCTGAATCAAGAGTGTCGAGAAATTACCTATTTGTGAGGCAAACTCCACATCATCAACCTTGGCGACTACTACGAAATTATACGCAGTGGACGAAGTCAATGAAGACAGGGTCTCGGAATAAGAACCATCAGAACCCAAGGTCAATGTCGCTGTGGTACCATTGGACCTCAAACCCTCCAAAGTACTCTCGGATGAACTGAAATACAACACGGCCGACTTACTGAATACTCCCTCCGACTTAATATCCAGACTACCGGAGATTGTTGCTGAATTACACTTAACATCAGAAGCCTCAGCCGTCACTGATGCCTGAATCGAGAGTGTCGAGAAATCCCCTATTTGTGAGGCAAACTCCACATCATCAACCTTGGCGACGACTACGAAATTATACGCAGTGGACGAAGTCAATGAAGACAGGGTCTCGGAATAAGAACCATCAGAACCCAAGGTCAATGTCGCTGTGGTACCATTGGACCTCAAACCCTCCAAAGTACTCTCGGATGAACTGAAATACAACACGGCCGACTTACTGAATACTCCCTCCGACTTAATATCCAGACTACCGGAGATTGTTGCTGAATTACACTTAACATCAGAAGCCTCAGCCGTCACTGATGCCTGAATCGAGAGTGTCGAGAAATCCCCTATTTGTGAGGCAAACTCCACATCATCAACCTTGGCGACGACTACGAAATTATACGCAGTGGACGAAGTCAATGAAGACAGGGTCTCGGAATAAGAACCATCAGAACCCAAGGTCAATGTCGCTGTGGTACCATTGGACCTCAAACCCTCCAAAGTACTCTCGGATGAACTGAAATACAACACGGCGGACTTTCTGAATGAACCCTCCGACTGGACATTCAAACTACCGGAAATTTTCGCTGAATTACACTTAACATCAGAAACCTCAGCCGTCACTGATGCCTGAATCAAGAGTGTTGAGAAAGTTTTTGATTCACCCTTGTAAATTTTATCATCAAGCTTTACATACGCGGCGTAAGAATATTTAGTCTTATACGTGAGATTATCAGCCCGAAACGAGAAAACATTGTCAGCGTGATTGTCTGAAATCAAGGTTCTGGTCTGACCACCTTCGGGAGTAAGTTTAAAGCCGTACTCAAGGCTCCCGTACCTGCAGTCTGTGAGGTTAAGGCTTGCATTTAATGTCGCATCCTTGGGATTGATACTGCCCGCATCCAGCGTTTGGATCAGACTGCTCACGGCCAAGGTCGTGAAGGACTGTATCTGGCCGTATTCCACCTCATCATTCTGGATGATATAACTTCTGTAATAATATATTGTCTCCGGCTCGAGCACACCGGTTTCAACAGTGAAATTATATTCCGCATCGAACTGTTTTGCTTCGAGCCTGATTGCAGAATTAAGAAGAACACCGGACGAAGTAGAATACAATACACCGAAACTCAGATTGGTGGAGGTTGTCTGTGGCAGGTTCACCTTGCCGGAAAGCTGAGCATTTCGGCAGGAAATATGCGATGCCTCGCCTGTGACAGCTCCCATTCCCTCCTTGACCTCCACAGCACAAGCTGCCGTTTTGGCCTGGTCCACTGTGGTTGCCGTGATATTGGCCTTGCCTGCCCTGAGAGCTTTGACAACTCCTTCTGAGGAAACACTTGCAACTGCCTCATTGTCACTTTTCCACTCAACATCCTTGTTCGTGGCGTTGTCTGGAGTTATGGTAGGCATCAGAGTAAATTCTTCTCCCACAGAAAGTGAAACGGAAGTCTTGTTGAGAGCAATGCCCGTGACTGCGACCACTTTTTCCTTTACGAGAATCTCGCATTTTGCATTCACGCCGCTATCCTCGGATGTCGCGGTAATGAAAGCCGTACCGGCCGAGATCGCCTCGACGATGCCATCAGTTGTCACTGTGGCTACGGCATCCTTGCTGCTGCTCCAGCTAATTCTCTTGTTGGTGGCGTTGTCTGGAATAATAACAGGGTCAAGCGGAATCTGTTCTCCGACTGTTAACTCCATTTTACTCTCCGCAAAGGAGATTGAGCTGACAGGTATTTCCATAGGAGCCTGCTGGCAGGATGGTATTGATGATAGGGTGATTGCCAACAAGACAATAAAAGGAAAAAAATGTTTCATAAGGTCATATCGGGAAAAATTCGCATAAAGATAATAAATCTTCCCCTCCCCCCGAACTTTTTTACAAAAATTTTTACTTTTGGGGTTGTGACCGCCTATGGACATTTGGTCAGACTGCTCTTTAGTTCAGTAAGATTCTCGACCTGAGAGGTGCTAATCCAACAAGGGATTGGCTGGACAGAATGACAAACAATTTGATAATCATATTAGATAAGTAGCTGATGTTCAGGATAATGCGTCACGTTTAATCATTTCGGAACTTTTGTAAGCCATTTTTCCTTCCCGCTCGCCGCGGGGCCCTTGGGATTTGCCGCACTTCGTGCGCCACGTCCCTTCCTCCTCGCCGGAGGGGCCCTTGCAAAGTTGTGGATTATCAATGAGTTACGCGGCTGAAGCCGCTATTTTGTTTCCTCCCACTACCTTACAAGAGCAAGCTCTCCCTCCCTCTCCGGGATTTGCTCGGTGCGGAGCACCTCGCACATCCCTCCCCGCCTGCGGCGGGGCGTTGCAAAGCACTAAAAATAAATCAGCGCTCAAGCAAGCTTGGCGCTGATTTATTTTCGTGCTTTGCGGAGAGGGAGGGATTCGAACCCCCGGAACCTTTCAGTTCAACAGTTTTCAAGACTGCCGTAATCGACCACTCTACCACCTCTCCTTCCTCGAAAGGAGTGCAAATTTAGATATATTTTTTACAAAAACAAAATTAAATTGCAACTCTGCCTTCCTGCGTTTGACGCCTGTGCCAGAATCACATAAATTTTACTAAATTTGCGCCGCAATTCAGAATGCTATGAAAGAAAGCGGAAATGCCTCCAAATCGCACGGGAATCATCCCGTCTCACGTGAAAGTGCTTCTAAACCGAGCGGTCTTCTCGCCTTGAGCCCGCTGCTCGTTTTTTTGCTCATTTATCTTGTATCCTCCCTGGTTGCCAAGGATTTTTACAGCATCCCCGTAAGCTCCGTTTTTCTTTTCGCCAGCATTTATGCCATAGCCATCAGCCGCAACGGCTCCATCCAGGAGCGCATCCAGGTCTTTTCCAAAGGGGCCGGCGACAAGAACGTTCTCCTGATGATTTGGATTTTCGTGCTTGCCGGGGCCTTCGCTGCTACTGCCAAGGAAATCGGCGCCATTGAAGCCACCGTCAATCTGGCCCTCAAACTCCTTCCGGGCAAACTGATCTACGCAGGCCTCTTTATAGCATCGTGCTTTATCTCCACGGCCATAGGCACAAGCGTGGGCACCATCGTGGCCCTAGTCCCGGTGGCCGCCGCCCTCGCCGGGGAAATCTCTCCGGGCAATGAACAGGCCATCGCCTTCGTAAGCGCCATCGTTGTGGGAGGCGCCTTCTTCGGCGACAACCTCTCTTTCATTTCCGATACCACCATCGCCGCCACCCGCACCCAGAACTGCTCCATGAAGGACAAGTTCCGGGTCAACATCGGAATTGCAGGTCCGGCCGCCCTCATTGTCTGCACAATCTACATCATAATGGGCCTTTCTGCCGGCGCCAACCCCGAATGCGGGCCCGTGGAAATCGTGAAGATCCTTCCGTATATTCTCATCATTGTGCTGGCGCTCAGCGGTTTGGATGTAACGCTCGTACTGCTGTGCGGCCTTCTGACCAACGCCGTCATCGGCCTGTTCCAGGGCTCATTCACCTGGGCCGGCTACCTCGGCACCATCGGCCAGGGCATCAGCTCTATGGGCGACCTCATCATCGTCACCCTGCTGGCCGGCGGTATGCTCGAAGTCATCCGCTCCAACGGCGGACTCGACTACCTCATCGGCCACCTGACCCGCCGCATCAGAGGCAAGCGTGGCGCCGAACTGAGCATCGCCCTTCTTGTGGGTCTGGCCAACCTCTGCACGGCCAACAACACCATCGCCGTCATCACCACAGGCAAGATTGCAAAGGATATTTCCGGCCGATACGGGGTCGATCCCCGCAAGTCTGCCAGCATCCTCGATACCTTCTCTTGCCTTGTCCAGGGCCTCATTCCTTACGGAGCCCAGCTGCTCATGGCAACAGGCCTGGCCGGAGTGGGAACGATGTCCATCATCGTCCATCTCTACTACCCGCTCATTCTGGGCCTTTGCGCCTTTGCAGCCATCATCTTCCGTTTTCCGCGCCGATACAGTTGAGCGTTCCATAATTAAAAAAATCCTCATTGTCTCTTGTAATTTAGAAAAATTCTAATTTACTTTGCAGAACAAAAACACATAGTTTATGAGAAGCATTACCACATTCGATCTGCAGTATGCACACAGATTCTACGGCTTCCAGGGTGAAGCCCAGTATCTTCACGGACACACCGGAGTTCTTACCATTGAAGTGGAGGACAGCGTAAATCCGGGTGTAAATATGGTTTACCCTTGCAACGAAATCCAGAAAGTTGCCTGGGATGTACTCAAGAACTTCGATCATGCACTTATTTTGCGCGAGGACGATCCTCTCCTTCCAGCCGTGCTCGACGTTTACGAAAAGCAGGGCATCAAGAATGGCCATCCGCGCAATACTATGAAGGGTGAGGCATTCGAAACTCCACTTGCCAAGGCCTACCCTGACTGCCGTCTCGTTGTTACAAAGGAAACAATGACGGTTGAAGGAATGATCAAGATTGTTTACGATTTGCTCAAGGACAAACTCAACATCGCCAAAATCACCTTCACCTCAGGTGTCAATGCCGCATCGTGCGAGTTCGAGAGCCGCAAGGAAATCGAGCGTTGCCCTCTCTGCGGAATCTCCCTCGACGAGGAAGGCCGCTGCCCTAAGTGCGGATACAAGAAGAAATAATTCTTTAAGCTTTAGGTAAAAATCAACCCCGGAAAGCTCCGGGGTTTTTCTTTATTTCTCAACAAACAGACGCCCGAGTGCGCTGAGCGCGAACAAATCGAAGCAGGCAATCAGCAGTACCGCGCCGAAGGCTCCGATGGTGAGGGCCATCGACAGAGCCCAAAGGAAGGAGACTGCGTGCAGCAGGATGAGTGCAATGCCGATGAGAAGCACCCATTTGCAGTTGCTGAAATACCAGAGCAGCAGCGAAATGACTGTGGCTCCAAGCGGTATGAGAGTGAAGAGATTCTCTCCCAGGGAGGCCAGCAGCACAATCGACAGCACTCCGAGCAGCACCAGCGTGCCTTCCAGGCGGAGTTCCACCTTGCTGCTGCGGCTGTACGATACGGCAAAAACAGCCACCAGCAGCAGCGCTGCCACTATCATAATCACATTGTCGGCCATCACTCCAGTAATCACTCCGAAAGGCTTGAAACTGGCTCCTGTAACAAGGCAGGCCAGCCAGGCAATGAGTTCACCTGCTGCAAAGGCGCCAAGAGCTCCAAGAAGCTGCACTAGAGCGTATTTGAGTGATTTCAGCAGGTCTTTCCGTTTGATTATGAGTACGATAACCAGCAGTGCAAGGATGAGAAGGTTAAGCACCAGATAGCCTTCCTTCGAGAAATTCCAAAGCCCAAGCAGCGGGATGGTGAAGAAACTGCGGTCCTTGTCCGAGCGCAGTTCATCAACATCGCTGTAATCATCCGAGCAGAGATATTCTTCTATAATCGGGCTCATCTGCGCTCCGTAATGCCTTATGGACTTGTCGTTTACGAAGGAGAAGTTGTCCAGGCTTGTGTGATAGTGGTTGATGTCGGCAATGGTCGAGAAGTTCAGTCCAGGGATGTCGTCTTTTACGATGGTGAAATCGGTAAAGTTTGGCATTATGCTGTAAACCACATTGGTAAGCGAGTAGGTGAATGGGCTGCAAGCTTCTTCGTAGAGATCCAGCAGTTCCTCATTGCCTTTGGATGTTTCGAACAGCAGGGCCGGGCCGAAGGGACCGCGTGCCTCCACATTGATAAGCAGGCCGACATTGCTGAAAAGCTCTCTGTTGTACTCATATTCGCATTTCATGCCCACCATACCCACTTCTTCGGCATCGGTAAATAGCACCCTGAGGTTCTGCTTCCACTCGCTGCGTTTCTGCAGAGCCAGCCGCACTTCTTCCAAAATCACTGCAACTCCGTAGCCGTCGTCGGCCGCGCCGAAAGAGCAAGTGGTGTCCCGAACCGGCACCCATGGGTAGCGGGAGTCGTAGTGCGCCACTAACATCAGGTATGGAGCTTCCTTCGAAGAGCAGCCTCCGCAACAGGCATCGTCCGATGCGCATTCGCCGCAGCAGTCATCATCGTCCGAAGAGCAGCATCCAGAGCAGCAGCAGGCATCGTCCGTATTATTTCCGCAGCAGTAAACCGGGGCGGGGAAGTCGGCCACTATGTTGTGGACGTCGAACTCGTAGCCTCTGGCCTGCTGCCCCGGGTAGCTGTGCACTTCCACAAGGCCTCCGAGCCCGCGCAGACGTTCCTGCAGGTACTCGCACACGAGCATCCTCTGCTCCGGAGCAGCCACGGAATGTCTCTGGGCGGAAATCACCTCGATGTCCGCAACTGCATTTTCTGCCCGGAAGGCTTTGTTTTTCTGGAACCAGGACCAGGATGTGAGCGCAGCCGCCCCGCAAGCGAGCGTGAGCAGCAGCAAAACTGTAAGACGCGATTTTTTCATATCGAATGTATTGAAAACTCATAGCAAAACTACTGAATTATCTTTATATTTGCGCGCAATGACGCAAAAAAATCAAAAACTGCTGCTGCACAGTTGCTGTGCACCCTGCTCCGGAGCCATCCTCGAACAGCTCAAGGCGCAGGGCGAGGACGTTCTGGTCTTTTTCTCCAATTCCAATATCGCTCCACGCAGTGAGTACGACAAGCGCCTTGCCGAGTTGCGCCCTTATTGCTCCTCGCTCGGCATCCCTCTGGTGGAAGACGAATACGACCACGATGCCTGGCTTGCCGATGTGGCCCGGGGCTTCGAGAACTGTCCAGAAAGGGGAGAGCGTTGCCAGCGATGCTTCGAGTTTCGCCTCAAAAGGGCGGCACTTTATGCGCAAAAGACTGGCTGTCAGCTTTTGAGCACTACTTTGGCATCGTCCCGATGGAAGAGCCTCGAGCAGGTGAATGCCGCCGGGCAGAAGGCTGTGGAGGGCCTCTGCGGCCTGCAGTGGTGGGAGAAGAACTGGCGCAAGGGCGGCCTTCAGCAAAGGCGCGGCGAGATAATCAAGGAACAAAATTTCTATAATCAGCAGTACTGCGGCTGCGAATTTTCTCTGCAGAACAGCAAAAAGATGATACTTCACCCCGCTGCAAAAATCAATCTTGGCCTGCGCGTGCTCGACCTTCGCGCCGACGGCTTCCACAACATCGAAAGCCTCTTTTACCCCCTACCCATCCTCCGCGACGAGCTGGAAATTTCTTTGGCCGATTCGTTCTCGATAGAGATCGAGGGGGCCGACTGGCCGGTGGAAAAGGACCTTTGTGCCAAGGCTTATCGGCTTATGCAGCAGCGTTTTGGCATCGGCCCTGTGAGCATAAGGCTAAAAAAGGGCATTCCGGTGGGTGCGGGCTTGGGCGGGGGATCGTCCGATTGCGCCGCCACCATCAGGGCGCTCGATAGGCTCTTCCATTTGGGGCTTTCTGCGAGCCGGCAGGAGGAACTGGCCGCCGAACTGGGATCGGACTGCGCCTTCTTTGTGCGCAACTGTCCGCAGTGGGCCAGCGGCAGGGGAGATATCCTGTCCGATGCGCCCGATGTCCTCAGGGGCTACGAAATCAGGGTGGAAGTGCCTGAAAATGAGAAAATCAATACTGCCGCGGCATATCGCAGTTTTCAGGAGCCGCCGCACAGGGTATTGCCGCAGGAAGGGGAGTTGCGCTCTCTGCTCGCTTTGCCATTGGAAGAATGGCGGGGGAGAGTGGTGAATGATTTTGAAACTGTGGTGTTTCCGCAACATCCTGCAGTTGAGAAACTTAAAGAAGAATTTTACCGACAGGGCGCAGTATATGCCTCTATGAGCGGCAGTGGCTCGGCGGTTTACGGAATTTTTAAAAAACAGGGAGTATGAGTATAGTTTTTATGTTGATATACCTTTCGGGCTGCATTGCTTCGGTTTTTCTTTTCAAGAGCATCTTCTCTCAGGCTCGGCTCAAATTCTGGTCCAAGTTGCTGATGTGCCTGGGCTGCTTCTTGTTCAGTTGGATAGGTTATTTTGCTTATATTCTGGCAATTAAAGTGTATCTTAACACCCCGAGGGAGTCTTAGTACAAGCCTTCGGGAAGGCTCAGAACGAGCTCTTCTTTTTCTTTTCTTATATCAGTTATAAAGTCGGGATGGAGGGGAATCATAATCTCGTCCCCTTCGGGCCTTTCAATGCATAGGCAGTAATTCCCGGGAATGGGGGCAATGCCGCTTACCTTTCCTATATAATGCTCTGAGTCGAAGATTTTCCAGCCGCTGAAATCCGCTTCGTCGTCTTCGGCATCGGCGCAGCACTGCTCTTCGCTGAAAATATAGGACCCCACCACTTCCTCAGCATCCTGAAGAGAGTCGATATCGGTGAGGTGAATTATGTATTTGCCGCCTTTGGGCGCGCATTGTTCAATGAAAAAAGGGACCGGCAATCCATCGAACTCGATGAATACCGGACCCGTGATTTCTGCTAAGTCCACCTCAGGAGCGCTTACAAGCAAATCACCCGAGATGCCGTTGGATTTAAGGACTTTGGCAATACGGAACATTAAGCTTCGGCAGGAGCGTTTTCTGCTTCTGACTCAGCTGCAGCAGCTTCAGCCTCCTTTGCAGCCTGTGCGGCGGCAAGTTCAGCGGCTTTCTTTGCGATAGCTTCTGCGCGTGCTTCGTTTACCTTCCTTTCCTCGTCTCTTGCAGCATTTGCCTTTGCGATGGCTTCGTTGCGGAGGCCACTTACCTTAGCGGCAATCTTGGCGTCGCGCTGAGCCTTCCAGTCTGCAAACTTCTTGTCTGCAACTTCTGGGGTAAGAGCTCCCTTGGCAATACCGCCGTCGAGGTGCTTGCGGAGAAGAACACCCTCATAGGAGAGAATCCTGCGGCATACAAGTGTAGGTTCTGCACCGAGCTTGAGCCATGCAAGTGCCCTTTCGAAGTTGAGGTTGATAGTTGCAGGATCGGTGTTTGGATTGTAAGAACCGAGCTGCTCGATGTAACGACCATCGCGCGGAGCGCGTGAATCGGCCACAACAATGTGGAAGAATGCAAAATTCTTCTTACCGTGGCGCTGAAGACGAATTTTAACAGCCATTGTGAATCTGTTTTTAAAAAGTTATACAATAATTATATCGCTCTTCTCGAGAGCGGCTGCAAAGATAGAAATTTTTTTGATTATTGGCAATAATCCCTATATTTGTCTCAAGATAAACAATAAACGTATGAAAAGGTTAATTATCATATTGTTGGCAATTGCAGGATTGGTATCCTGCAAGAAAGAGAGTGCTGTGGATAAGAAGTATCATATTGGAGAAGTATTGGAGTACGAAATCGATTCAGCCCACGCAACAATTGACGGAGAGAGTGGATTTCCATTCGGATATGATATTAAGTCTGCCTTGGATGAAGAGCCTTTTATGGTGGAAGGAATATCATCTGACTTTGGTTTTAAGTACGAAGATGGTTATAAATATAAGGTGATAGGGAAAACGTATGTGCATGATTATGACTTTTTGGGTTATCCGCAAATTCATTTGAAGATGCACACCTTACTTTCCAAAACCGAAGATCCAACGAATAATGATCAAATCAAATAATAGAATTAATTGAATATTTCTATAATTTATTTTCAGTATGAAACGTACTTATAAAAGTCTTTTTTCGGTTTTAATGATTTCAATTTCATTTTTGGCATGTAAAAAAACCGAAACACCATGTAATATTAACATTGAAGATTGTCGAGAATACTATTCTCCAGTAGGCGAGGTTATAGAAATACCTTTGCCTGATGGGAATTTAATATATATGGATAGTGATAGTGTGTATTTTTCAGGGGATATTCTTTATACAAAAGAACAAGTGGCCATTCTATTATCTCCACAAACAAAGGGAGCGGTTATTAAAAATGTAGTAAAGTATTGGACCAGTAGAACAATACCGTATTTTATTCCATCTTCTTTTCCATCAAATGAACGAGCATTAATCGAACAAGGTCTTGAAATGATTTCAAATTCGGCATATGTGAATTTTGTTTCTGTATCAAATACGCCCACTTCTGGTATATTGTTTAAAAGAGATACGGTAAATACATCTTATATAGGTCGCAGTTCAAGCATTAATGAAATTAAGTTGGCCGCTGGGGCGTTTAATAAGGGCGTTGTTGCTCACGAAGTAATGCACACTTTAGGTTATTTTCACGAGCAATCAAGAACTGATAGGGATTCGTATGTAACAATTAATTATCAGAATATTGAATCAGACAAAATACATAATTTTGATAAATATACTTCTAGGGGATATACTGGGGAAGATTTATGTACGTATGACTACAGTTCAATAATGCATTATGGATCATACGCTTTTTCAAAGAATGATTTGCCTACTATAGTAAAAAAAGACGGAAGCACTTTTAGTGCACAAAGAACATATTTGAGGGCAACGGACATTCAATCTCTGAATTATATTTATGGTCCAATTGCTCAAATACAATCTGAATTGTATCTTAGCCAGAATTACAGTGATGAACAAAGCATAGATGAAAGAGATTATTATCACAATAAGGTTAAATTCAAGAATAAGAATGGAGAATTTGTATCATTAACTTATCCAAGACTCTTAATAGTTGCTTTAGAACACGAAGAGACAAATAGTTCTGGGCAGACTTCAACAATTACAACAACATACACATATACAGTTCCTGCTGGTGTGTCTGAATATGTCATTGGGGATACGGAACGGATAAGACAGGAAGATATGGGTGTAGTAAGAAATATTGTATATGAATCGTTTAGTGTAACATTATAATATATTACGTATGAAAAAGTTAGTTATCATATTGTTGGCAATTGCAGGCTTGGTATCCTGCAAGAAAGAGAGTGCTGTGGATAAGAAGTATCATATCGGAGAAGTATTGGAGTACGAAATCGATTCAGCCCACGCAACACTTGATGGAGAGAGTGGATTTCCATTTGGATATGATATTAAGTCTGCCTTGGATGAAGAGCCTTTTATGGTGGAAGGAATATCATCTGACTTTGGTTTTAAGTACGAAGATGGCTATAAATATAAGGTGATAGGGGAAACGTATGTGCATGATTATGACTTTTTGGGTTATCCGCAAATTCATTTGAAGGTGCACACCTTAATTTCCAAAACCGAAGATCCAACGAATAATGATCAAATCAAATGGAGTCACGTTCCCGAAGTTAAGTATCACATTGGAATATTATTGGAATACGAAATTGATTCAGTTCACGGAGCAATTGACGAAGGCGGAGAACCATACGGATTTAATATTAAGTCTACCTTGGATGAAGAGCCTTTTTTTGTGTATGAGATAGAACCTGTTTGTGAATTTGAGTATGAAGAGGGCTACAAATATAGGGTGAACGGAAGGACTGATTGGGCAGTGAATGAGACTGGTGATGATATTTGGCTTATTCTTAGTGTAGAATCGGTAATTTCCAAAACCGAAGACCCAACCAACAATGACGGGTCACTTTCTTAAACCATAAATCCCACCAATAATGATGGGATTTGTGGAGTCTATTGTTTTTGGATAATTTGTAACAAGGAAAATTCGGGTCAGGTGCAAAACTCTGTGTGCTATGTCGTGAGCAATAAGCCACAGGGCGAAAGTTATTTCCGCGCACTGTCGTCGCGCCTGAGCTCTGTGGAAAGGCTCTGCGCGCCGACCGGGCAGAATAACTTCCGCAGTCAAGGCATCTGGTACAGCCATCTTTCCTTTACTTATCGCATTCAAAAATTTCCGTTCCAGACGCTTTAATTTGAGGTTTATCGCTGCATCTGGAACGGTGGTGTATTGCTGGCACAATAGAGTTGAGGGTGGGTGTGCCAGATGTAATGGTGTTGCTTGCCTCGTGAAATTCATCGAGCACGGCAAAGTCCATTCTACGTGCGTGAGAGGCATATCCTTGTGCTCAACGGCATCAATTTGATGTGAACCCCAAAGTTTGGACGGTTTTACCTTACTTTTTTGGACGTAACCA
>CAMGFA010000038.1 GCA_946055165.1 uncultured Bacteroidales bacterium | reverse complement strand
GAAAGAGACCTCGTCTCCTGAGGAAGGAAGGGGCCCACAAGCGCAGCGCAGTGGGGAGGAGTCTCTGAAGGCAAAGACCCTCAAGAGCGCGCAGAATGATGAGGGGAACGCTGATGAAAATATGTACTGCGGGGCAGGCATGCTCGTGGCTGGAAGGCTTGCAGCGCAAGGGAACTGCGCGAGCAATGGACGCAAGGCGTCCATCCGCGAGCGCAGCTTGGACCAGAAGGAGGTGGAACAATGGCCGGGGTGTTTGAGCGAAGCGAGTTCCCGGCCATCAACGACTTCGCAGGCCAAGCCGAAGCGCGCATCGCCTGAAAGCCATGAGCTGGCTGCCTCGCAGTACAAACAGGGTTTTTCACGTGACCCCTATGGATCAAAGTCTAAATACAGTGTGAGGTGAACCTGTTTTAGTTATGTGTGAAATCGGTTTTGTAGCAAAATAGTGCAATTTTTTGCTATCTTTGGACAAAAATGAGTAGAGAAGATGATAAAAGTAGCTTGTATCGGGGATAGCATCACCTGGGGATTCACCCTGCTTCAAAGGAATAAAAACAGTTACCCGGCCGTGCTTCAGAACCTCCTTGGAGAGGACTATGAGGTAAAAAATTTCGGCTTTTGTGATGCAACTGCCAGGATGGACTCCGAAGTGCCGTACACAAAACGCAGAGTGTATAAACAAGCTCTTGCCTACAAGGCAGATATAGCATTGCTGATGTTGGGGACAAACGACACCAAGCATATAAACTGGGATCCTGACAAATTCCGTGACGGATACAGCCACATTGTCGATTCCTTAATCGCTGGAGGTTCCAGAGTTGTTATTATGACTCCGCCACGCATCTTTCCCAAAATAGACCTTGCGCCCTTCAGGCTTCACAACAACATTCTGGTAAAGAACATTATACCCCAGATAAACCAGATAGCCCGGGAGAGGGCACTGGAAGTTCTGGATGTCAATTCCATAATGAAAAAACGCAGCCTTTTCACAGACGGCATCCACCCGGATGTGGAAGGCGCATCCCGCATTGCCAACTTTGTTTATGAATATATGAAAAGCCACCCTTCGGAATAATCGGAGAGTGGCTTTTTCTTAAGTGCGGGCGGTGGGACTCGAACCCACACACACGAAGGCACAAGATCCTAAGTCTTGCTTGTCTACCAATTTCAACACGCCCGCGCTTTGTGGACTGCAAATATACTAAAAATTACTCAATTTGCGAGTCCTTGAGTCCAAGGAAGTACAGAATGCCGTCGAGACCTACCGTAGTCAGATTCTGCTCGGTATTTTCCTTCACCTTAGGTTTGGCGTGGTAGGCAATGCCGAGGCCTGCCGTACCGAGCATAGGAAGGTCGTTGGCCCCGTCTCCTACAGCCACACTCTGGGCAATGTTTATGCCCTCGAACTGGCAGAGCAGCCTTAGAAGCTCGGCTTTGCGTTTTCCGTCAACCACATCACCTAAATATCTGCCGGTAAGGTAGCCGTTTTCAAGCTCCAACTCGTTGGCATATACATAGTCGAAACCGAATTTCTGCTTAAGCATATTACCAAAATAGGTGAAACCGCCGGAAAGAATGGCAGTCTTGTAGCCCACTCTCTTAAGAACGGTCATCATCCTTTCAAGGCCTTCATTATAAGGCATATCGCGGGCGATTTTTTCCATAACATCCACGCTCAGTCCCTTGAGCAGGGCCACCCTGCGGCGGAAACTTTCGGTGAAATCGATTTCTCCTCTCATAGCCTGAGCGGTGATGGCGGCAACCTGCTCTCCCACACCTGCGCAGGCAGCCAGCTCGTCGATGCATTCTGTACCTATGAGGGTGGAGTCCATATCAAAGCAGATAAGCCTGCGGCTGCGGCGGTAGATATCGTCCTTCTGGAAGGAGATGTCCAGACCGCTGTTGCGGTGGGCCATCAGATCTTTCTGGAATGCAAGCCTGTGACTTTCGTCCACGTGCCCACGCAGCGAGAGCTCTATGCAGGATTTCGAGGTGGCATCGGCCTCCAGAGGCACGCGGCCGGTCATACGCTTGATGGCATCTATGTTGAAGCCGTGGGCGGCGGCAACGGAAGCCACCTGCGAGATTTCATCGGCCGTAATCTGCCTGCCGAGAAGGGTTACAATGTAGCGGCCCTTGCCCTGTCTTGAAACCCAGGCGTTGTAGGCATCGATGGAGATGGGAGTGAAGCGAATCTGCACCCCGAGAGCTGAAGCCTCGAACAGGAGGTCTTTCATGATGAAGCCCGACTTTTCCGTAGTGGTCTTGAAAAGAATACCCAGTGTAAGTGACTGATGGATATTGGCCTGTCCTATGTCGAGGATAAAGGCATCGTACTTTGCAAGAATGCCTGTGAGGGCAGTAGTCAGACCCGGTTTGTCTTCGCCGGAGATGTTGACTTGGATGATTTCAATCATATCTTTTTGCGAATCAATTGATTTTTTGCCATAACCTTGGCTTTGTCCTTGGTTGGAGCCGTGTTTTTTACCTTCATTCCGCTGCTGTCGGCCTCCTTCAAGCAGGCCTGTTCCTCTTCGGAAAGAAGCTCCACGGAAGACATACCATCGATTTCCGACTTTCGGGCCGAGAGCATGTCAAAGATGCGGTTTCCGCTTTCGTAAGCCTTTACACCACCGCTGCTTATGGACTGGCGTATGGCCTTGTTCTGAAGCGTCAGCATCTCATCCACTTCGGCCTGGAAGGAAGGTACCTTTCCGGCCTTGTACTGGCTGCGCATCAGCTTGAATTTAGGGTGTTTAAAGTCTTTGCCTTTGAGGTTCACTCCGAAAGGAATGAGCAGAGGGCTGCGCATAAGCGATACCTTGTAGTCGAAAGGCCCCTCCATATTCTGCACCCCGCCAAGGCAGAGACTGTAGCGGTCGAGTGCAAGTTCGAAAGGGAAAAGAGTAAGTTCCTGATTCTGAACTATACCGTTGATTTCAAGTGATTTGATAAGACCCTTCTTGCGGTCGCGGAACATCAGCAGACGGGCAATTTTCTTGAATTGACCCTCCTGGTTGAGGCTGAGTTCGCTGCCTCTGATACTGAAGGCCCCCTTGAACGTTGCCGGCAGAGGGGTAAAGCAGGTATCGAGTTTGGTGGTGGCCGCAATGGCGCAGTCCACATTGCCCTTGAAGGTCTTGAGCAGAGGCACCAGGCTGTCCACCTGAGGGATGAAGGCAATCACCTTCTCGGCGCTCACATTGGAGAATCCCACGTCGAAGCCTGCACCTATATTCTGCTTGCTGACAGTGGAATAGAAGGCATCGGCCCGGATTTCTCCCATATCGGTCATAGCACCCACGTCGCTTAAGAGCGCAGTCCGGCGGGCAAGTTGTAGACGGGCCGACAGTTTGGAAGCGTCGATATTGGAATAGAGCAGCCGGTCGGCTTTGATGTTCACATCGGCCTTGACGTTGGCCGGCAGCACAAAGAGTTTCATTTGCGCAGTTTGCACGGTGTCCGATACTGCGACTTTCTCGATATGGGCGTCGAGCGATGCGGTATCGGCCAGTTCGGCCTTGGAGCCCAAATCGAGTGCGAGCATGATCTGGTTGAGGTTGATGCACTTGCTCCGGCTCTTGAGTTTGATGTCGAAAAAGGAGCGTCCTTTGCCGGTAAGCAGCTTTTCCAGCCCCTTGAGGGAGCCTTGCAGAGCTATGTCCGATGCCCCCGAAACGAGCTTCAATTGCGTGATTTCCAGGGAGTTTACATCGAGCGAGGCGTCGAAACCTTCGAGCCTGTTCTCCAAAGGGAGCAAAGGGGTCTCGATGAGGCTGCCCTCCCCGATATGTATTTGCGCGTGCGGGTTCCAGGCTTTGATCAAGGAGGTGATTGTGCTGTCGAGCTCAATGTTTATGTCGCTCTTCCTGAAGTCTTCCTCCTTCAGGTATTCGGGCTGGATGCGTCTTGTTGCGCGGCGCCTGCTTTTCTGCAGTTTTTCCTCCCCCTGTCTGGCTCCTGCTTCTATCCGAACATCGTTGAGGGTCGTTCTGCCCTGAGGCAGAGACAGTTCGACTTTGTCGCCCGATACTATGGCCAGCAGGTCGGCCCCTTCAGGGGACATGGCCCCTTCGGCCGAGAGCCTGACAAGACCCCTGGCTGCGATGCTGGAAGGCAGCAGGTGGGCCCAATGCCGCAGGGACACTTCGGCATCGGCGCAGATCCCCAGCTCGGGCTTGCCGCCGAGAAGGTCGTGGGCATCGGCCTGAACGGAAATCCGGGATTTGTTGGCCCTCACATCGAGCGAGTCCAGTTCGAAGGACATCTGGCCCGATGCGCTGTTGGCGGCCTTGACAGCTAGGCCGATCCTGGCGTTCTGAACATAATCCAAAAAAGAGACTTCGGCGTGTTTCAGCCGGAATCCCACGCTGAATTCGGGCAGCCTGAGAGGCTCTTTCTCAATTACTTCCACCTCCTCGGGCGCTTCTTTTCTGATGAACAGCAGGCTGTCGCAGGCCCTCCAGTCGAGGCTCAGGGAGTCGAGCAGGGCATCGTTCACGCAATAGCGGCCCTTGAGGGCGGCGGGGATGTTGATTCTTGCTTCGAAAAGCGAAAATCCGGCAAGGGTGTCGGCTTTGCCGTAGTTGCGGCGCAGGCTGGCGTCTTCAATGCTGATATAAAGGTCCGGAAGTGTGAACGGCTTGATTCTGATGCGCCCCACGCTGACTTCGGCATTGATGCTGTCTTTGGTGAAATGCGCGATGAGCCTGTTCTTGAGCGGAGTGCCAAGAACCAGTGCTACTGCTCCTATGAGCAGCAGCACCAAACTCAGCAGGCTAATGCCAAGCCATTTCCAGAACTTGCGCATTAAAGGCCTATTGTCTTGAAGAAGTCCTTGCCCTTGTCATCTACAAGAATGAAGGCAGGGAAATCCTCGACCCAGATCTTGTAAATAGCTTCCATACCCAATTCAGGGTACTCGAGGCAGGAAATGCTCTTTATGTTTTCCTGTGCAAGGATGGCTGCAGGACCTCCTATGGAACCGAGATAGAAACCGCCGTGCTTTTTGCAGGCATCGGTAACCTGCTGGCTGCGGTTGCCCTTGGCGAGCATGATCAGCGAGCCGCCATGATCCTGGAATTCATCTACATAAGGGTCCATTCGGCCGGCAGTGGTAGGGCCCATCGAGCCGCAAGGCATATTCTCCGGAGTCTTGGCCGGACCGGCGTAGTAAATAGGATGATTCTTGAAATATTCAGGCATCGGCTCGCCGGCATCGAGACGGGCTTTGATTTTGGCGTGGGCGATGTCGCGGGCAACCACGATAGGGCCGGAGAGGCTCAGGCGGGTGCTTACAGGATATTTGCTGAGCTCCTTGAGGATATTGGCCATTGGCTGGTTGAGGTCGATTTTTACAGGCTCGCCTTCACCCGGACCGCGCAGTTCTTCAGGGATGAGCTCGTAAGGCTTGTCGTCGAGTTTCTCAATCCAGACGCCATCGGCATTGATCTTTGCCTTGATATTGCGGTCGGCCGAGCAGCTTACTCCAAGGCCGATAGGGCAGCTTGCACCGTGGCGCGGCAGGCGTACAACTCTTATGTCGTGAGCCATATATTTGCCTCCGAACTGTGCTCCGAGGCCTATTTTGTGGGTCTCTTCCAGCAGCTCCTTCTCGAGTCCGAGGTCGCGGAATGCCCTGCCGGTTTCGTCACCCGTAGTAGGAAGGTTGTCGTAGTAATGGGCCGATGCCAGCTTCACGGTGAGGAGGTTCTTCTCTGCGCTGGTTCCGCCGATTACGATGGCGATGTGGTAAGGCGGGCATGCGGCTGTTCCGAGGGATTTGATTTTCTCCACAAGGAAAGGAACCAGGGTGTCGTGGTTCTGGATGCGGGCCTTGGTCTCCTGATAGAGATAGGTCTTGTTGGCCGATCCGCCGCCCTTCGTGATGCAGAGGAAGCGGTATTCGTCGCCTTCGGTGGCCTCGATATCGATTTGGGCAGGGAGGTTGCATTTTGTGTTCACCTCATTGTACATATCGAGCGGAGCATTCTGCGAGTAGCGCAGGTTCTCATTCGTATAGACATTGAATACGCCCTTGGAGAGATAGAGTTCGTCGTTGAAACCTGTCCACACATTCTGTCCTTTTTCTCCGTGGACAATGGCGGTTCCTGTGTCCTGACACAGAGGCAGACGGCCCTTTGCTGCCACCTCCGCGTTGCGCAGGAAGGTGAGAGCAACATATTTGTCGTTTTCGGAAGCCTCAGGGTCACTGAGAATTTTGGCAACCTGTTCGTTATGGGAGCGGCGCAGGAAGAAGCTCACATTGCGGAAGGCGTTAGTTGCCATCAGGGTAATGGCTTCGGGACTCACTTTCAGAATTTTGTGACCTTCGAATTCGGCGGTGCTCACAAATTTTTCCGAGCCAGGAAGCTTTGTGTATTCAGTCTTGTCTTCGCCAAGCTGAAACATTGGGGCATACTTGAAATCTACCATAATTATTTGTTATTCATTAAAAATTCTTTCATGAAGGCATTGAGGTCACCGTCCAGAACGCCCTGAGTATCGGCCGTTTCGTAAGCGGTACGCAAGTCCTTGACCATCTTGTATGGATGCAGTACATAGGAGCGGATCTGGGAGCCCCATTCTATTTTCTTCTTCTGGCCTTCGAGCTCGGCCTGTTTTGCCTTTCTTTTTTGGAGCTCTATGTCGTAGAGCCTCGATTTGAGGATGCGCAGCGCATTCTGCCTGTTGTCCTGCTGGCTGCGGGTCTCGGTGTTTTCCACCATAATGCCTGTCGGCAGGTGCCTTACTCTCACGCCGGTTTCCACCTTGTTCACGTTCTGGCCGCCGTGGCCGCCGCTGCGGAAGGTGTCCCATTCGATGTCCGACGGATTGATTTCTATGTTGATGCTGTCATCCACAAGAGGATAGACAAATACCGAACTGAATGTGGTCTGCCGCTTTCCCTGGGCATTGAAAGGTGAAATTCTTACCAGACGATGCACTCCCGATTCGCCCTTGAGGTAGCCGTAGGCGAAGTCGCCTTCGAAGGAGATGGTGGCGCTTTTTATGCCCACCTCGTCGCCTTCCTGGTTTTCGGTAATGGTCATCTTGTAACCGTTGCGCTCGCCCCAGCGCAGATACATGCGCATCAGCATTTCGGACCAGTCGTTGGCTTCGGTGCCTCCCGCTCCGGAATTGATGGTGAGCACGGCTCCGAGATTGTCTCCCTCGGCTCCGAGCATGTTCTTGAGCTCGAGGTCTTCGAGAGTGGAGAGGGTGCGGGAATAGGCCTGGTCGAGTTCGGAGGAATCGTCCTCAGTTGAAAACTCGAAAAGCACGTCCAGATCGTCGATGGCCTGCAGAAGGGAATCGTAGTTGCTTACCCAGGCTTTCAGCGGACTCAGGGTTTTTAGAAAAGCTTCGGCCTGCTTTGGGTCGTTCCAAAAGTCCGGCAAGCGGGTTTGTTCCTCTTTTTCAGCTATTTGAGCGCGTTTTCCCGGAATGTCCAAGCTCTTTGCCAAAGCCTTGCTCCGGTTGCGCAAATCCTTTATCTGTTCCTGCGTTGTCATATCTCGCAAATTTAATCAAAATTATCGGTATATTTGCAGGGATATGGCACACATTGGCATTTTCGATTCAGGTTGTGGAGGATTGTCGGTCCTCAGGGAGCTGCTCAAGGCGGCACCGGGGGAGCACTATACTTATTTTTCGGACAATGCCAACTGCCCTTATGGCGAAAAAAGCAGTGAATTCATCATCCGGCGCAGCACTGAAATCAGCTCACATCTCATAGAGCTTGGGGCCGACATAATAGTCATTGCATGCAATACCGCCACTGCTGCCGCCATTGCAAGCTTGCGCCGCCGCTGGCCCGGGCTGCCTTTCATAGGAATGGAACCGGCCATAAAGCCGGCTGCCCTCATGAGTCGCAATAAAGTGGTGGGGGTGCTCGCTACAAGCAGTACACTCAAGGCGGACAAATATCTGGACAACAAAAAGATATGGGCATCGGACGTGAAAATTGCAGAGCACGCGGGCGAAGGTTTTGTGGAGCTGGTCGAAAGCCTCGAACTCTCCGGCGCCCATTGTGAGCAGACCGTCCGCCGCTCCCTGGAGCCTCTTCTTGAGGCAGGGGCCGATACCATCGTCCTCGGTTGCACCCACTATCCTTTCCTTCTGGAAACGATGCGGGCCATTGCGGGTCCCCGGGTAAATTTCATCGACCCTGCTCCGGCTGTTGCCCGGCAGCTGATTCACATTATGGCAGAAAAAAACTTGCCCCTCAGCCCGAAGGGAGAGGGGAAAGTCGATCTCGAATGCAGCGGCAATCCGCAGACTGCCCGCAAACTTCTGGAATTAGCGCTGAACCTGGCCTAATACTTCGAAATAGGCCTTGCCATCGGAAATGTGCACCCTGTAGATGGTATCTTCCACGAGGTAATACTCCTTGCCGTCGGAAAGTTGTACTATTTCGTAGTCATCGGGCAGTGACTCCACTATTGCTCCTGCAGGAGGAACTATGGTCTCGTACTGCCCATTGGCGTTGAGGACGAAGAACACACCGTCGTCGTAATAGTACTCCGTGCCCAATGCAGCGTAGCTCTGGATGAGTCCGAGGCTGCTTGCCAGAAGGTACGACTCCGAAGAGCGCTGGCTGAAAACTGCATTCTGCTGTGCGAGAACGGCGTTCTGCTGGGCTATGAGTGCGTTGTTCCGGGCTATTGTCGCGTTTTGCTGCGCTATGATGTCGTAGTTGTCGTTGATTATGGTGTAGTAGCGCGGCGTGTAGTTGTAATAGGCGAACATGCAAGGAACCGGAGCATATACGTAAACGCCTGGGGTAAAGCAGTATCCGTAAGGAGGACGGCATACGTAATAGGAGCCGTTGTAAAGCATGTAGTAAACTCCGTCGCAGACATAGTATCTGCGTCCCCAGTGAACATGAACGCTGTAGTGCCTTGGCAGTTTGTGTACTCTGTAGCCGTAGTAATGGCAGCCGTGGTCGTAGAAGCGTGAAGGATGGTGCGACGAGATTGCGGGCCGTCTGCGTGGCGGCTCGTGATGTTGAGGGCGTCCGTTCGAGCCCGGTCTCGAGTTCTCTGCCTGTGGCGATGGACGGCGGCTTGCACTCGGCCTGTCGCTGCTCGAGCCCGGCTTGCGCTCAACTGCCTGGCTGGCCTGTCTCGGGGCCGATGCGCTCTCGTGCTTGATTTGCGTCGATTGTCCCTGTGCTGCCGAATTGCCTACTCTCACGCCCTGTCTTGAGCTGTTGCTCTTGGACGATGCCGACGAAGGCTTGCTGCCGGAGCTGCTGCTGCGGCTTGAGCTGTTTGCCGATGCAGTGCTGCGGCTCGGCTGCTGAACGCTGGAGCGGCTGCTGATGTTCTTGCTTGACTGCTGAGCGCTGGAGCGGCTTGAGCTGCTTGCCGATGAAGTGCTGCGGCTCGGCTGCTGAGCGCTGGAGCGGCTGCTGCTTTGTGAACTTGTATTGCGAGACTGTACTTTTTGGCTGCTTGAAGAGCGGTTACCGCTGGAAACGCTGGATCGGCTTGCGGAAGATTTGCTTGTCGATGCGGCGCTGCTCTTGGCCGATGAGCTCACGCTGCTTCTTGATGATGAAGAACTTCTGTTGCTGTTGCTGCTGGAGCGGCTGGTACTCGTGCTCTGGGAGGAGCGGGAAGTACTGCGTGACTGGGCCTGGGCCGGGCTGCAGATAAGCGCGCCCGCCAAGAGGACCGCAAGGGCAAATGATGCTGTTCTCATAACTTTTCTACTTTAATTGTCCCCAGGACAAATCGATGGCCTTTCGGACAAAGTTTGATATTTTGACTGATAGACCTTTGTAAGCTTTTACCTCGGAAGGATCGGCAAGAATTGCACTGCGTCTTTCTATTGCTGCTGCACGCAGGATGCCGATATTTTCTTCGAGAGGGTAATCCTCTGACATTGTGCTCAAAAGGTAGTTCTCTATTCCGATTTTGTTGCTTGCACGAATCGTGCCATCGTAGACATCGAATTTCAGAGAACCCGCAAAAAGGCCCGATGCCGACTTGCTCAAAAGGCGGAAGGATGGCTCGGAAAATACCTTGGAAGTGGTAACACTGTCAAAATACAGGGCATCGTACAGAACCCCTCCATATTCGATCCGCCCTTCGCACAGACGTACCATCTGGGGACCGGCCCCGTCGGAAATCATCTCGAACTCAATTTCGTCGCCCTTCATTATGGGCACGTCAAGATAGCTCTGGCTGCGGGTGAGGCGCCAGTTCACCATCTTCTCTTCTTCGGAGCTGATGCACACCTCGTCGAGAATCTCCTCAAGAAGCGAGGCGCTGAGTTTTTCGAAGTCCTCAAGCTTCGGGCACACGAAGAAACCTGCCATGTCGGCCGCTCCGGGAGTCATTGTGAGGTGGTCTTCACCCTCGGAGTAGTAGTGGTGCGAACGGACTTTGCCCCGCAGCACCACGAAGCAGCGGAACTCTTCTTTGTAACAATATATGTACAGGTTCAGGCGCGGTTCGCTCTCTCCTTCGTTGAACGGGGCGCAATCTACAAGGCGGTAGAAAAGTTTCGCCAGTGATTTCGGGGTCTGTGAACGCATTGCGTAAATTCCGCGGCAGAAGGATGGGAAGTGGTAGAGTTTGGCATCCTGGCCGGTGGTGAGGGGCTCGTCGGCGGCATCGAGGAATTCGTCTATCGCTGTCTGCAGGGGCAGATGCCCTTTCGGGATGGCCTGGAAGTGCATGTGGTCGGGGCAGGAGGCACCACTGTCGGGCCCGTTGTAGAATACCAGATAGTCCTGGTATTTGCGGGCGAAGTCCATCATATCCACAAAATTGTGCCAGATGGTCTGGGGCTTGTGGACGTCGCGGGCAATCACAAAGTGGCTCGGGAAGATGGGGTAGGGGTTTACCTGTATGTTGTAGTGCCTGTCTTTGCGCCCTTCGTATTTGAGGTGGAACTGCTCTGGCGGGCGGTTGGGCACGCAGAGGAAGCAAGGCCTTTTCTGCAGGGAAACGGGGTCCACTTCGGCTGTGGTCGATGCTATTCTGCAGGGATTGTGCTGGGCCTTGCAGTGCAGACCTCCTACCTCCAGCTCTTTGCATCGGGCTGTTTTGAGGGATCGGAAATTGGACGATGCCAAAGGCCAGACGGAGAGCTGGTCCTGAAGGAATTTCGTGATGTCGTTCATTATTTTATGCTGTTTAGCAGTTCCAGTTCTTCAGCGGAGTAGAGCAGTTTGTCGAGTGTCTCCGGGAAGTACTCTCTTGCAATGAAGAAAGCGGCTACGGTGAGAAGGAGCAGTACAAGAATTGTGTACAGCAGCACTTTCAGACCCTTGTGCCCATTCTGCTTGTTTGCGGCAGGGGTGCTCTGCTCATTGTTTGCGGCAGGGGTGGTCTGCTCATTGTTTGAGGCAGGGGTGCTCTGTTCATTGTTTGCGGCAGGGGTGCTCTGCTCTACGGAAACGGGATGTACTAGAATGCGCGGCTCGTCTCCATTCTGCTTGAACTCTTCCTGTTGCCGGGGGCTTTCCTGCTGCATGCTTGCAAAACTGAATTCCCGGTTTTTCATGCTCACGCTCTGCAAACCAAAGCCCTCCGGATAGATGTCCAGGTCGATATCGGCCACGAAAAAGATTTTTCCGCTGTCTGTGGACCGCAGTTTTCCAAGATTCTTCAAGCACAGGCTGCGGCTATGACTGAGTTCGGCTCTGATTTCGTCCGTAACGCTTTCCACTTCGCGGCAGGCACGGGCATATTCCACGGAATATTTTTGGGAATAGAGCTGGGCAAGGGAGTTGTCTTCCTGCTCCGGGAGCTCCTCGGAAAAGCTGAGTTTGCGGTAGGGCGGGTTGATGGTGTACCCCCTGTCCGAGATGCTGGCAGGGACAAGCTGGGCTCTGAAGCAGCCCAGACCCGGAAGACAAACCTGGTCGGAAGTCAAAATGAGTTCTTCTATGAGCGAAGATAGCAAATCTGTAGTCATAGGTACAAAGTTAGAAAATTTGTTAAATTTTTTTACGAAAAACTTTGTGTATTTCAAAAAATGTCGTACATTTGCAATCCCGTTTGGGAAACAAACATAAGGGAAACATTTAAAATTCCTCTTTAGCTCAGTTGGTTAGAGCACCTGACTGTTAATCAGGGGGTCCTAGGTTCAAGTCCTAGAAGGGGAGCAGAGACCGGCCAAGTTTTGTGCCGGTCTTTTTTTTGTTATGTTATTGATTATGACCTCATTCTCCCCACTTTGGCAGTTTACTTTTTAACGAAGGATAAATCTAATTTATAAAATGGCAAAGAACTATTTCAACCGATATGTCTGGCTGATTGATGTTATCAGCAGGTATGGTCATATAACCAAACGGGACATCGACGATTTGTGGCGCTCGTCCTCACTGAACGAGAACCATGAGAACGCGATTCCTGAACGTACTTTCCATAACCACCGGGAGTCCATTCTTGATACCTTCGGTCTTGAAATAGGATTCGATAGGAGCAGAGGGTACTACATTGTCAACTCAGATGACTTTGAGGGTGATGGCGTTCGAAGTTGGATGCTGGAGTCCATGTCGATCAGCAACATCCTTCGAGAGAGCGCCGATATGCGAAGTCGTATTCTGTTTGAGAAAGTACCATCCTCGTCCAAATGGCTGCCGGTAATTGTGAATGCCATGAAAGATGGCAAGGCTCTGGAGATGACATACCAAAGTTTCACACGTTTGGACCCGACCACGTCCGAAACGCATCCTTACTGCCTCAAAATCTTCAGGCAGCGTTGGTACATGCTTGCCAAGACAATCGGAAAGGAAGAGCTTCGCATTTATTCTCTGGATCGGATTCTTGATATCAAAGTTATGAATAAAGCGCTGTTACTCCCGGCCGGGTTCGATGCGGCAGAGTTCTTTTCTGACTACTTCGGTATCATTATCGGTCACAACGTTCAGCCTAGCATCATGGAAGTCAAGGCCACTGCTGAGCAGGCGAGGTATCTTGAATCCCTGCCGCTTCATCCCAGCCAAACAACCGTCGAAGTAACTCCGGAATACACTGTCTACCGTTATCGTTTGGTGCCCACCTTCGACCTTAAGCAAGAAATCCTTAGTCGGGGATCCTCCTTGGAAGTCCTTTCTCCGGAGTGGTTTCGGGAGGAGATTGTGGAGGAACTTAACAAAGCCGTCCATAACTATCGATGACTATCAGGCTGTATATTTCGAATATCATAAACCAATTTGCAATTCATTATGTACGAGAATGATTTTTTGGCTCTTTTGAATCGTTGCAAATATCAATATGGATTTACTGATGATTTTATTATTGGCAGTGGGAATCCTGCCAGCGAGGTTCTTTTAATAGGAAGAGAACCATCTGGCGATGCTTTCATGAGCAATACATTAGGCCATTACATTGGTGTAGCTAATGGGAAAGGACAGGATTACTGGACACATATCAAGCAAGAAGAGTATAACCCTATTACGAAGGAGCCTAATCATTGGCGTTCAGGAAAGGCCCTATGGGTTCAATATCAAAAGCTATGTGATATCATTTACCCATGTTACAAGAAGAACAGACATGAAATAATCGATTTTGAGAATTACGTTTTTTGTTCCGAAATGAATGGATCGCCAAGTCCTCGAACCACTGCTGCAAAAAAGGATACTCTTTCTGTTAGAAAGCAGGTCTATTTTACCGATCCTTTCTTTGACCGTTTTCCCGTAGTAATACTTGCGTGCGGCAATTATATCAAGAACTCGTCATTTATTCCGGAGGAAAGAGAAATCGACCGCATATTCCATGTTTCTTTCTATCAAGAGATAAAGTGTGGAGAAAGAAATGCCTTTTGGATTCACTATAATGAGAATAGGACGCGGCTAGTAATTCACACTCGCAATCTGTGTGCAGATGTCTCAAAAGATTTAATTAATCGTATCGGAAAGATAGTTAAAGAATTCTTACTTAGTCTAAATCGGTAAATCAAACAATAGCTTTTTTCTTTTAGTCTGCCACCTTTTAGCAAGGTGGTAGACTATTCTTGTGCCAGATTAGAAAACTCATTAAAACAAAAAAATGAAAATATCATTAGCCGTTTACTACGAAAACATGGACGAGTTCAAGAAAGCCTTAGGTGAACTCAAGAACGCGAGTAATTTTAGTGCCTCGCTCTTTATCGCACAAGAGTTTGCAAAATCCGGTGCGGAAAAATATGTCGAGTATCTGAATACCTTATTATCCGAAAGACCAGAACTGTTAACAGCATATAGAGAGGAATATGGCCAGCCTATTGTGCGTCAGAGACGTATGATTAAAAAATGGAAGAGAAGATAAATTTTAGTCAGATTATGGTCAAGAATTAAAAGGCAATGTACAAACCGCTTCGTTTCCGCGATGGGTTCAGTAAAACCTATCTATCTGGCTACAAGACGCTCTTTTTCTGCGCCACAAATCACTTTACCATACCACATGATGTAGTTGGGGCCATTCTATACTCAGAGGCTTTGGCCGGGGTGGAGGAAGTAGATTTTGGTGAGAATACTCTCGAATTGTTCACTCCGTCTCTCGTTACCTTCGTTTCTGATGCCGTATCATATCTCAATGCCATTAAGAGTATGGGCTATCAAGACATCGTGGATGAATTCAATCGCAATAATACTGAAGTCTTCCAATTCGTGAAGGAACGCTTCGCAACCGAACCGTATGACATCGATATCGTTCTGAAAAAGGTTGAATCAATTGTCCCTCAACGGTATATGACTATAATCAAACGCTATTCAATAAAATGAGCACTGAAATGAAACACGCGAAAAGAGACGAGACTTTTCTCGATGCAGACATCTAATCGTCATTACTCAGAAAGCATCGATTGGTGATTTGAATGCTAAGTTGGGAATCACAAAACTGATTGAATCCAGAATTGTTGGGCCGATAACACATGGTGAAACGCAACGATATGGATACCCTGCAGGAGACTCTTCAGGGCGAGTTCGATATGCCGCTGGCGCAGAGTATCAAGAGCCGCAAGAAGATTGCTCAGGCTGATGAGATTGCCCAGCTCGCAAAGGAGCTCGGAGTCGCCTTGTAGGTCTGGTAGAGCATCGGGATCTCCAAAAAGGTGTACAGGAATTCCTGCGGTGACGGCAGTTTACGGGCCTCTGGAAGCCGGGCCGTTATAACGGAAAGTAACTTACAGATTAGAAGAGTTGAGAGGAGAGTTCAATGAAGCTTTGCTTGATTTCCTGTTCCGAAGGGATGTTCTGGTATGCTAAATCCGGCAGTTCCCTGATGTATGTGTTTTTTAGCTGTTCCCAAATACCATCAAAGGATGTAAACAGAGGTGATTCTGAGAATGATTTGCTCTGCCAACCCAGTGGCTCATTGAATCTTGCTTGATCGCTCTCTATGAGCGTCTTGAATTCTGACCTGAACATATCGCTCTGTAGGAAGACCTTGATTGTCTCGTCATTCCACAGGAAATGGAGGTCATAGAAATGGCGGATCTTTGCCCTGAGTTCAGAGATATAATCATCAGCGAGAGAATAACGCAGGAGCGATACAATTTTCTCCGTTGCCGTTCTTTCCGGATCAAGGACATTTATTTCAAATGCTTCCAATCCATATTCCTCAATGATATCAAGTCGTCCTGACTGTTCCAAATACTCAGTTACGAAACTTTTGATCTGCTTCTTGTGATAAGGATATGGATTGGCAAAGGACACGATTTCAAGAAGAATTTGTCCGGGAGTGATGGATGTCGGTCCTACGGAGCCGTCTGCTATTGAAGGATATGAATAGAAAACCTTTCTGTATTTGGAGAATTTCCTTGTCTGTGGCTTAGGAAGTTCAACGAGACCTTGTGACATCGTTTTGGAAATTGAGTGTATCAGGTTCTTTGTCTGATTCTCGGTCCTTGATTCATCCTTGGTGATTGCGATGTCAATATCTTCCGAAAAACGTCCACCCAATCCGTATGCCTTGGAAAGCGAAGTCCCGCCCTTAAAGACCGCCTTGCCTGATACTTCACTGGCAGACAAGAACTTAAGTGAACGACAAATCCAATAATCCTTTTCGATGAATATTGGCTTTATTCCTATACCGCCATCTTCCTTGCTTCTTGATGCGAACTGCACTGCGGCAGCAAACAGTGATTGATTATCGTGCAGGTTCATATATTCTCCAATTGTCTTTTGTCGGTAGTACGTTTGCGGAAATAGGCAACTTGTAGGAAGATACTCCGTTTAGCGAGTTGCGAAGGTCTGTCGCCTGAAGACCGAGCATCTCAAATATTGCTCCCACAATAGCCCGGACGTAATTAGTATATGCCAATGCCAAAGTGCCAACTTCCTGCTGCTTTTGAGGATTGAGCGCCCGGATAATTTCGATGATGGAGGAGCAGGCTTCATTTGGCGACACTGAAGGAATCTCCCGAATAAGACGGACAGCATCAAGAATGCGCAGCAGCTCGATGTTCTCCTCGGTGATTTCATTCTCCTGCTTGAGGAAACGGACGGTATAGCCACCCCGGTCCAAGGCCCTGCGATATTTGTTCGTGCCTATGAGAATGCTACCTGAGATTTGGGAGCCGATGCCCATCGCGCTGAAGGCCTGAGTTCCAGTAATATAGCCCATTACCTTTCCGTCCTTTTCCAGAAAGTCTTTTACAAGTTCTGCCGTCACAGGGGACAGGGTTCCGAGAGGAGTCCTTTGCGGCTTATAGTATTTTCCTTTGGCTATTTTCTGGATTTCGCCTTTGGCGGACATACGGCTCAGCAGTTTGGCCAGAGCCATATCATACTGCGGATCGATGGCAAAGTCCGAGATAGAAAACACCCGCCCTTCAGGAAAGGACTGGATAATGTTCTTTATGTCGCTTGAAATAATCATCTTCCAGTTTTTCCGCAAATATACAAAAAGTCAAGTTTATTACGTAAAAAACTTGACATAAATTCACAAAAGAATCGTGCATTCGCTGCGCGACCTCGCTTTGTTTTATACTATTTCGGTCTTATAACAAATTGTAGTAGATAAATTTGGAAAAGTCGGGGGGGGGTAGTATCTTAGACAAAAATTATCAAGTATTTTAGCACATGACAATTTTTGAAAATTATCACTATATCTTGTTGATTATCAATTA
>CAMGFA010000037.1 GCA_946055165.1 uncultured Bacteroidales bacterium | reverse complement strand
TGAAAAGAATAAATTTTTCAAGAGCACTGTCCAGGCTGGCAAGGTCTTCCTCCTTTGCTCCCATCTTGTCAAAGATGTCCCGCATGTCGTAGTTGTAGGAAAAAGAGTAATTGTAATCTTCCACATCGTCGGGGTCGATTTCAAAAACCTTATCCCCGCAATAGGACACAATTTTCTTGCACGCATCGGCCACAGCCCCTATCTCTGA
The DNA here is from genome assembly GCA_946055165.1 of uncultured Bacteroidales bacterium. Lineage (GTDB taxonomy): Bacteria > Bacteroidota > Bacteroidia > Bacteroidales > UBA932 > Cryptobacteroides. The sequence goes on along the minus strand of CAMGFA010000037.1, from coordinate 17,994 downwards.
ACTCTTGTACAGCGCCACGGTGGCAGAGCGCTTGCACTTCTCGAAATAGTCGGCGCAGAGACCTTCAAGGTCGGGCTCATCTCCAGAAAACAGGCGGGAAGCCATATTGTGGTAGTCAAAGCCGTAGGACTGCACTTCTGCCGGAGAGGCCACGATATAGTCGCTGCAGCCTGCCAAATCGTAGCAGCATTCTATGGCTCCCATAAGGCAGCAGTCAAGAATAAGGTAATCCAGATGCACGGGAATGGCGGCAACAAAATCCGCCACATCGAGCATATAATCCTTGCGCGGGTTGCCAACATATTCTGCTCCAATGCTTTGGGCCGATGCTGAAGGCTCGTCCCCATCGGCCGACAACCAGCTGCTGCCCTCGCTGCCTATTCGGTAGGATGCCGGAATCCATCCTGTAGCGTGGGAGCTGAAAAGCATTCCGTAGCTGCGGGAGTGGAAATTGTTCCGGATATAGGTCAGCACCTGACGCATATTGGAAGAGGTGAGGCCCGGGGCCTGGCTGCTGAATCGGGCAATAGTGTCCAGAACGGGCACGCCATACAGCTGATATGCTTTAATGAGCACAGGTTCGGTAGGATTCACGTAGTCCCTGTCCGTGAGTGAGTTGTGTGCGTAAATCAACAAGGCCTGCTTGTCGTGCTTGAAGGGGATTTCCCCGCTGCAGAGTTCATTGATATTGCGGACAATATCGGAAGAAAGGTTGTTGTAGCCCTCGAGATAGCAGATGAGAACTTTTTCGTAGCCAAGGTCAGGTGTTCCTACCCGCCTCATTGAGGAGTCCGGCCATGGACCTCCCGTAATGGGGCTGGACAGTTTGGTGCAAGAAAGCAAGAGCCCGGGCACGAGTGCCAGGGCTATGCTTTTCAGTAGAGACAATCTCATAGAGAGTTTTCCACTTTTTCTACAAGAGCGAGCACCCTGGCGCGGTTCTGCTCAATGGTAGGAGCGTCACCAATCACCTCATGGTATTTACCCTGTTTCTTGTAATAGTCGATGAGAGGTTCCGTCTGCTCGTGGTAGGTCTTGATGCGGTTGTTGATGGTTTCTTCGTTGGCGTCATCGGCACGGCCTTCGATGCTGGCCCTGTGGCGGATGCGCTCCTTGACAACCTCGTCGGAAATCATTATGGCGAAAACACCGCTCAATTCCTCACCCCTTTCTGCCAGAATTTTGTCCAAATCCTGAGCCTGACCGAGGGTGCGTGGGAAACCGTCGAGAAGGAAGCCGTTCACTCCCTTTACGGAGTCGAACTGTGCGGCAATCATCTTCTCCACAATTTCGTCAGGAACGAGATGTCCTGCTGTGATGAGTTCCTTGGCCTGCCTTCCGAGCTGGGTATCAGCAGCAATTTCCGCTCTGAGCAACTCGCCGGTGGAGAGGTGGCAGTAATTGTACTTTTCTTTGATGGCTGCGGCATGTGTGCCTTTGCCGGCCCCCGGAGGGCCGAATAAAATGTAATATCTCATTTCTCTAAAACGTAAATATCCGATAAATTGCGTCCTATTTCCTTGTAATCCAAGCCGTAACCGACAATGAAACGGTTCTCGATTTCCATAGCTATATAGTCCGGCCGGAAAGATTTGCGATAAACTTCGGGCTTGAGCAGCATCGAGCAGATTTCCACCTTGGCGGCGCCTTCCTTCTTTAGAAGGTCCATGAGGTATTCAATGGTGTTGCCGGTGTCGATAATGTCTTCGCACACAATGACATCGCGTCCCTTTACACTTCCGCTAAGGCTCATACACTCCCTCACCTGATTGGTCGATTCTGTGCCTCCGCACCATGAGGAGAGTTTGATGGTCATCAGTTCGCAGTTGAAATTCAGCTGTTTGAGAAGCTGCGTAGTAAAAAGCATTGCTCCATTGAGCACACAGAGAACAACAGGAGGCTGCACCGCATTGGCGTGGTCGGCATTGACCTTCTGTGCAAGTTGTGAAATGGCACGTTCAATTTCCTCTTGTGGAATGTATTGAACAAAAGTCTTGTCAAATAATGTAACGCGTTTCATAAATTGCGCACAAATATAGGAAAATTACTTGAAATAGCCTATATTGCAGCCAAAACTTGGACAATGAAAACACTGGTATCGCTCATTCTCTGCCTTTTGGCCTTTTCCCCATCTCAGGATTATCTTCAGAACGTCCTCCGTCTCAGCGGCGCGTCCAGCATCGAAGAACTCGGCCCCCGGCAGCTCGAGCATTACGAAAACCTCTACGAACATCCTCTGGATATAAACCGATGCAGCCTTTCCCGCCTTCAGGAGAGCGAGCTCTTCAGCGACCTGCAGCTTGCCTTGCTGCTGGATTACCGCCAGCGTTGCGGCAGCCTGCTCTCTTTGGCCGAACTTGCCGCCATTCCGGGAATGGGGGAGCAGTTTGCCCTCGACATCGGCCCTTTCATCGTGTTTGGAGATGAGCGGCCTGCCCAAAGGCCCCGTGAGCGCCGCCTGCTGCTCAAACAGCAGATGCGGATAAGCATCAAGGCATCGGCCGTGAGCACTGCCTTCAAATCCGAACTGTCCCTGGAGCCCGGTTTGCGCACACTCATAAGTGCCGATGCTTCCGGCCTTCAGGCTCTGAGCCTCTGCTACGAAGGCCGGCGTCTGAGCAAAGTGCTTGCCGGCAATTTCAACGGCCGATTCGGCCAGGGACTTCTGCTGTGGAGCGGCTTTTCGCTTAATTCCTTATCCTCGGCCGCAGCCTTCTCCAAAAAAGCCTCGCTTCTCAGCCCGAGCAACAGCCTTTCGGCGGAGGGCAGCCTGCGCGGAATAGGTGCCCAGCTCAGCCTCGGAAGATGGAGCCTCAATGCATTGGCAACCAGGGAGATGGCCTATTCCTATGCCGGATGTCTGCTTTCGCGCAGCTCCCTCGGGGCGGGACTGATGTTCAACGAAAACTGGCTTGGGGCATCGGCCGATGCAAAAACGACCCTTGGCAAGTTCACCCTTTTTGCCGAGGGCGCACTGCAGCTGCCGCTTTCCCTTGTTCGCGGAGAGACTGCTGCACAGGCAATTGTGAGCTCTGCTCTTGTAGCGGGCTGCTACTATAATATAGGATATCTCAGGCGCCTGGCCCTGCAGTTGCGGCTCTATGCCCCCTCTTTCGATTCGCGCTACAGCGGGGCCAGCCGCGCCTGGTCCAAAAACTGCGATGAAAATGCCATTGCGCTGGCCTTGGACTGGGGCGGGCTCAAAATGGCATCGGACTGGTCCATAAGGCCTTACGCAGGGGACAGGCAGTGGAAAAGCCAGCTGGACTACAGCAGGGACTTCGCTTTGGGAACCTGGCTTCTGCGTCCCGCGCTGAGGTTTCAGAGCCGCATCAGGGCGCTGGATGCAAATCCGGCCCGGCTGGAACTGCGCACGGACCTGAGCCTGCTCAAGGCTTCCTGGCAGGTCGATCTCAGGCTTCATGCCCTGCACTGCAAGGGCGCATCGGGCCTTGTCTATCTGCAAGTCTCGCGCAGCGGGGAAAAGGCTCTTCTGAGTGCAAGAGCCAGCGTTTTTGCCGTGGACAGCTGGGACAAGCGCATCTATGCCTACGCCCGCGACGTGCCTGGAACCTTCTCTGTTCCAGCCTATTACGGCAGAGGCTGTGAATTTGCTCTTTACGGCCGATACCGTAATATTGCTTTCCGCCTTGCCGGAACTCACTATTTCAGAGGCAGCCGCAGCGATGGTCTTGAATTCAAGCTCTACCTGGATATGCAACGTTTTTTTGACAAAAGTCATCTATCAAAAGGTTTAGACAAATATTGATTGTTATGAAAAAGATTGTACTGCTTTTTGCAGCCCTGCCTCTTTTCGCTTCCTGTATGTCCATCAATAATATGGGCGATATCGGCATGGACGGTTCCGGGGAATATTGTCCTGAAGCTCCCGGAGACAGCGCTTCCGGCGAATGGGAGGGCAGCGGAGACAATGGCAATCACAACAGCGGAGTGCTCACTGCCGGAGAGTGGTGCGATCTCAACAACTGGGATTTCTGGAGCGGACTCCAGAACGGAGAATACAAGAGCAGCATCGATTACTGGGGCTTCAACACTGCATTCAGAGTTGCCGTGAAACTGAGCGACCAAAACGACAATCCTGTTCCGGGAGCCTGGATTTCCCTCAAGGCCGGAGACAACATTGTCTGGCAGTGTCGCAGCGACAATCATGGAAGGGCAAACTGCTGGATGGAAGCTTTCGATATGCAGGCCCTTCAGCTTTCACATCCTTCCTACTCTCTTCTGGTCAACGGTGAGCTTGTGAGTGAAAATCCTCAAATCACTTATTTTCAGGACGAAAAAGTCAACTACAACGAGTTTGTGCTCGACAGTTCGTCAACGGCGGAAAAATCGCTTGACATAGCTTTCATTGTAGATGCCACCGGCTCTATGGGCGACGAAATCAATTTCCTCAAATCGGATCTGATGGACATCCTCCGCAAGGCCGAGCAGTTCAATTCCGACGTCAAACTCCGCAGCGGCGCGCTCTTTTATCGTGACGAAGGCGACGAATACGTGACCCGTACCCAGAGTTTCAGCAGCAATCATCAGGAAACACTGGATTTCATATCGGCCCAGTACAGCAGAGGTGGCGGAGATTACCCGGAAGCCGTGCATACAGCCCTCGAAATGGGACTGCAGACCTTGAGCTGGAACGAGAATGCAATGTCAAGGGTGGCTTTCCTTATCTGCGATGCCCCTGCCCATTACAATGCAAATGTGCTTGAGAGCCTGCACAACAGCATCAGGCAATATGCAAAACAGGGTATAACAATCATTCCGGTCGCTGCCAGCGGTGTGGACAAGAACACGGAATTTATGCTCAGGGATTTTGCAATCTTCACTTCCGGAACCTACTGCTTCCTCACCAACCACAGCGGAGTGGGAGAAGACCACATCGAGGCCTCCGTGGGCGATTACCAGGTGGAACTTCTGAACGAGCTTCTCATCCGCCTCATCCGGAAATATATGGAATAGAATTATTTATCCTTGTTGAACAGCACATTTATCTGCCCGCTGAGGAGCTCTACCTCAACGGGCAGATTTCCTACTATTTCACCGTCGAGTTCAACTATGTCGGCCGATTCGGCATTGTGCGGGATGACCCTGAAGCGGCTGCCTCGGCAGTAGAGAATGTTCTTGCTTTCGTGTACGCTTTTGGTGTAGATGCGCGGCAGTTCCTTGAGGAGTTTGCTGATGGGGATTTTGGGGACTATCATCGCGTCCAGAATGCCGTCGCCCGGATTGGCCAGAGAGCACTGCTGCATGCCGCCTCCGCAATAGGAGCCGTTGCCGAAGGCTATGTCCAGGACTTTGCCGGAGTAAACCAGTTCATCGTCGCAATAGAAGTCGATATCTATAGGGGCAATGTGGAAAAGATTGAAAAGAAGCGCGTTTAGGTATATCCTCGAACTTCTCATACCCCTTTCCTTGCTTTTGTTCACTTTCTCGCAGACGTGGGAGTCGAATCCAATACCTCCTATGTTGGTCATGTAGGAGACTTTGCCTCCGGCAAGAGTGACTTTAACAATATCCTGCTTTACGAAATTGCCCTTGGCGAGAATTTCCACTACCTTCTGGCTGTCGCGTGGCAGGCCGTAGGATTTTATCCAGTCGTTGCCGCTGCCGATAGGGACCACTGCGAGATAGAAATCTTCATAAGGGACTTTGGACACCTCGCACCAGGAGAGTACTCCTTCGAACACTTCGTGGATGGAGCCGTCACCGCCTACGGCAAGTATTTTTCTGTAACCTGTGCGGGCCGCCATTGCGGCAAGTTCGGCAGCGTGGTGCTTGTGTGTGGTATAAACCGTATAGAAGGGAACTCCAAGTTCCTTGAGTATGTTCTCGGCGGGCACCCATTCCGACATCGTCTTGCCTGAGCCTGCGTGAGGATTAACAATTATATACCATTCGTTTCTTATTTTGGCCATATTTTTTTCAAACTCAAGTTTACAAAATTAAGAAAAGAAAGCCATAAAGTGAAATAATATTCTTAAATTTGCGTTCTATGGGAAAGATTATAGCAATAGCGAATCAAAAGGGCGGAGTGGGTAAAACCACCACCGCGATAAATCTGGCGGCATCGCTGGCCGTTCTGGAGAAAAGGGTTCTCCTGATCGATGCCGACCCTCAGGCCAACAGCACCTCGGGCCTCAATTATGCGCCCGATTCCACCGACGGCCGCACCCTCTATGAGATAGTGATCGGGGCGGTGCAGGCTCAGGACTGCATAGTCCCCACCGATATGGACTATCTCAAACTCATCCCTTCCCACATCAATCTGGTGGGTGCGGAAATTGAAATCATAGACATTCCGGGGCGCGACCACATTCTGCGCAACGCCCTTGCTCCCGTGAAGGATATGTTCGACTACATAATCATAGACTGCGCTCCTTCACTCGGTTTCATTACCATCAACTGCCTCTGCGCAGCAAACTCCGTGATGATTCCCGTACAGCCCGAGTTCTTCGCTCTCGAAGGAATCGGCAAACTTCTCCAGACCATCCGCCTTGTGCAGAGCGGCAGCAATCCGGACCTTGACATAGAAGGTTTTGTGGTTACGATGTTCGACGGCCGCACCAAGGTGCATGCCCAGGTTCTGGCCCAACTCAGAGACTACTTCAAAAATATGGTGTTCAACAGCATCATCCAGCGCAATATCAGGCTCTCCGAGGCCCCTTCCTACGGCAAGCCTATCGTGCTCTATGATGTAAACAGCAACGGTACCAACAACTATCTCAATCTGGCCAGGGAACTTCTTGTCAGAAATAACGACAGCAACAATTTATGAGCAATCCACCAAGAGGGCTGGGGCGCGGGGTGAATGCCATTTTCGGTGACCTCCCGAGTGTGGAGGAACTTCAGCGCAAGCCCATAAACTACAACAATACTCCGCTTGCAGCCAATTCTCCCGCATCGGGAGCAGGTGTGCTGCGCGTACCGCTTTCACAGATAGAGCCCAATCCTTACCAGCCCCGCCTGAGCTTCAATCAAGAGGAACTCGAAGGCCTGGCAGCATCCATAAAGAGCCTTGGCCTTATCAGCCCTATTACCCTGAGGAAACTCTCCCCGGTCAGGTACCAGATAATCAGTGGAGAAAGGCGTTACAGGGCCTGCCAGCTCGCCGGTTTGGACCAGGTTCCGGCCTATATCCGCGAGGCCGATGATCAGGGGATGCTCGAGATGGCTATCGTGGAGAACGTCCAGCGTGAGAATCTGGACCCTATTGAAATTGCCCTCAGCTACCAGCGTCTCATAGACGAGTGCCGGCTCACACAGGAGCAGATGGCTGCCCGTCTGGGCAAGAGCCGTTCTTCCATTACCAACCAGATCAGGCTCCTCAAACTGCCTGTAAAAGTGCAGCACGACCTCAAACTGGGCCAGATTTCGGTGGGTCACGCAAAAGTCCTGCTTTCTCTTGACGATGCCGATGTTCAGAGCCGTCTCTGCGACTGGTGCATAAAGAACGATGTCAACGTCCGCCAGCTCGAACAGAAGGTGAAGGCCCTCGCGGAGGCATCGGCCAAAAAAGAGGGGGAGGAGAGCCAGCCGGAGCAAATTGCTGCAAATGAGGACATTCCGGATTTGCACAAAGAGTTCTGCAAAGAACTGTCGCGCTATTTCAGGGGCAGAATCAGCCTCAAGCGCAGCGGACAGGGCAAAGGCAGTATTACTATATCTTTCAGTTCAGACAGCGAAGTAAGCCGTTTCCTCGATGTGCTCAAGAATTCATAAGATCCTGCTTGTCGCCTTGGCCGCCGTTCTGTGGGCCTCATTGGACTGTAAAGCGCAGTTCAAGGAGGAGGCTTTCAAGCAGAATTATAGCGATACTGGTGACACCACTCCGGCCGACAGCGTGCAGAAGATATTCTCTCTCAAGGAGTATTGGGGAGGCATTACCCATAAGAACGAGATGAGGGTGAACACATCTTTCGAAGGCTCGCTGTTGCTTGTGGGAGGTATGCAGATTTATAACAGGGACTACTGGAAACTTCCGATAATCTATACCGGTATAGCCGCAGGCATTGGAGGAGGCTTGTATTTCAATAACATAGGCAATAAAACGGCATCGGCTTTGTGCTATGCGGGTGCGGGACTTTGCTACTGGGGCAGCCTTATGGACGGCACAATCTGTCATAAGCCGGACGATTGGCCCAATCCGCAGAAAGCCACCATCTATTCCATTCTCGTGCCGGGCCTGGGACAGATTTACAACAGGGAAATGTGGAAACTGCCTCTGTATTGGGGCATTATGATTGGCGGCGGAAGCTATTATTTCCGCTTCAGGCAGAACTACGAGCGCTTCAGTGCCATTTACAATTCCGGAGATACCACCTATATTCCGGCCGAAACTGCCAAATACTACAAGAATATATACCGCCGCTACCGCGACTATGCCCTGCTTGTGGTTTTTGCAGGATATGTGCTGCAGATTCTCGATGCCAATGTATTTGCCTATATGCACAATTTTGAGATTTCGGACGACATTTCTATGGACATCAATCCTACCATTCTGGCTCCGGAGAATGTGCTTGCGCCGGGCAATGCGTATGCTTACCAGCCTGCCGGAGTGGGTTTGAGCCTGAGTTTCAGATTTTAATGGTGTATAACGCCTTTTTTGCGTATATTTATAAATTATGACGGATATTGTAATTACCTACGTGAACGGGCTCGATTCCGAGTGGCTTGCGGACTATGCCAAATATACTGACATCCCGGTGATGACCAAGCGCTTCCGCGATTGGGGAACCCTTCCTTATCTCTTGAGGGGCATTGAAAAGAACATGCCTTTTGTGAGGAAGGTCTTTTTAGTGGTTTCGCAGCCCAGCCAGGTCCCGGAGTGGCTCAACAAAGACACTGTGCAGGTGGTTTATCACAAGGATTTTATACCAGAGGAATTCCTTCCGACATTCAATAGCAATACAATAGAATCTTTTTTGCACTGTATCCCGGGACTTGGGGATCGTTTCCTGTATTTTAATGATGATATGTTCCCTATGTTACCATCTGAAGAAAGAGATTTTTTCCCGGAAGAAGGCCGCATCCGCATAGGATTTTCTTCCCATTTGTTAAAATCCAATATGTACAGGAAGATATGCGCCAATTCTGACGCCCTTGTTCGCAGGGCCCTGGAAATGCCTGCTTCCGCTATGTTTGTCCGTCCTCAGCATATTTGTTCGCCTATGCTTAAATCTGCCAATCAAAGTCTTTTTACAAAAATGGAAAGAGAAATAAGGCAGGCTGTCAGCAGAACCAGGCTTGATTCCAATTATACCCAGTATATTTATTTGGATTATCTGTTCTATTCAGGGAAGGTGGATACAAGGCGAATATCCAATAAGCATTTCTCTGTTGCTGCCACAACAGAAAACAAATTGAGGAGCTTTATTGCCAATCCAAACCGTAATTTCTGTTGCATAAATGATGTGCATATTTCAGATGCCCATTTTGTGTCTATGCGGGCATCCATCTTGGACTCTTTTGAAAAGTGCTTTCCTCGGAAATCCAAATATGAACTTTGACCGATGTTGAAAATATCTGTAATAGTCCCGGTTTACCGGGTCGAAGCCTATATAGAGCAGTGCGCGCGTTCCCTTTTTGACCAGACCTATGCCAATGTGGAGTTTATCTTTGTAAACGATGGCACTCCCGATGCCTCAATGTCCATTCTCCGGGGCCTGTTGGAAAAGGAGTATTCCCATTTGAAAGACAGGACTGTGATAGTGGAGCAGGAGAATGCCGGGCTTCCGGCAGCGCGCAGGGCCGGTCTTGCCAGGGCAAGCGGGGACTATGTGCTCTTTGTCGATTCCGACGACTGGCTGGAGACTACTGCGGCTCAGGAACTTGCCGAATGCGCGCAGCGCACGGGGGCAGACCTTGTCTTTTACAAGCTCATAAAGGAAAAGAAGAACAAAAGTGTGGTAAGGGGAGACAGGGACTGGACAAAGCTTGGTGGCAATATGGCCTTCATCAAGGCTATGTACACGGGGAAAACTTATGGCTATCTTGTGATAAAATGTTTCAAAAGAAGCATTTATACGGAAAATGAGATTTATTTTCCTCCAATGGGAATGCTGGAGGATGTCTATTTGGCTACCCAACTCCTTTATTACAGCAGGAGCATGTACTGTCTGGACAGACCCTTGTATCATTACAGAAGGACCAATCCCGCTTCCTTTACCCGTCAGAAAAGGGAGAAAAAGCGTTGGGGTTCTTCCATAAATCTATATGACCTTTACCTGCATTTCAAGGACAATCCTCAAAATTCCCCGGTAAAGGATGTTTACAGGAGAATCATTTACTATACTGCCTGGAATGCAATTTATTTCAAATTGCCTCTGTTTGAGAAATTTCCTTCTCTGGCCGACGACGTAAAATCTCTTCCTGTGGGTCCGCAGAACCTGATTCCACTCTACAAGCAGCTGGCAGTAAAATTTTATGTCAGAACCCATAAATTATGAAAAGACAGGATTCCGTATATAGGGTGACCATTCTTGGAAGCATTGTAAATATGGTGCTTCTTGTGTTCAAATTTGTGGCAGGTATTTTGGGCCATTCTGCCGCCATGGTTGCCGATGCCGTGCATTCCTTGAGCGATTTTTTGACCGATATAGTAGTTTTGGTATTCGTCAAGATTTCTTCCAAGCCGGAAGATGAGAGCCACGATTACGGACACGGCAAGTACGAGACCCTTGCCACCTGCATTATCGGATTTGCTCTTCTGGGAGTGGGCGTAATGCTTGGGGTGCAGGGTATTGAGAAGATTCTGGCTGTAATCAGGGGCGAAACTCTCCCGAGTCCCGGAATAATTGCCCTGGTGGCAGCTTTGCTCAGCATTGCGCTCAAGGAGTGGATTTTCCGCATTACCCGCAAAGTGGCAAGGGAAGTGAACTCCCCGGTCGTCGAGGCCAATGCCTGGCATCACCGCAGCGATGCCCTCTCGTCCATAGGTACTGCTCTTGGAATTGGAGGAGCTGTTCTTCTTGGGAGCAAATGGACGGTTCTGGATCCTATTGCTGCAGTGGTGGTGAGCGTATTCATCGTCATAACTGCAATCAAATTAATAGGGGAGTCCTTGGGCGAGCTTATGGAAAAGAGCCTGCCGAAAGAAACGGAACAGCATATATGTGAACTTGTTCTCCAGGAAGAGGGGGTGAGCGACCTGCACCATCTGCGCACCCGCAAAATCGGCAGCCGCATCGCAATAGAAATGCATCTCAGAATGAGTGGCAGTCTGCCGCTCAAGACGGTGCACGCCAAGGCATCGGACATAGAAAAGAGACTGCGCGGCGAATTTGGCGCACAGACCCACATTATGCTGCACATCGAGCCGCTAAAGAGCGAATATTAGAATTCCTTGCGGATGTTGTAGCGGTTGCGCTCGCCTGATGAGCGGGCAATGAGCTCGCCCAAAAAACCGGCAAGGAAGAAAAGCACACCGATGATGATTGCCACGAGCGCCAGGAAGAAGAGAGGCTGCTCCGTGACAGGCCGGAAAGGCAGATGGTGGCTCTGGGCCACGAGTTTGTCCACGATAATCCAGATTGCCATCACGAATCCCACCATGAAAGTGAAAATGCCGCTGTAGCCGAAAAAGTGCATCGGCTTCTTGCCGAAGGTGCTCAGGAACCAGAGGCTCAGAAGGTCGAGAAAGCCGTTGATGAATCGGCTGGCTCCGAACTTGCTCTTGCCGAACTTGCGTTTGGCGTGCCGGGTCGGCTTTTCCGTAATTCGGGAGAAACCTGCGTTTTTGGCCAGGTATGGGATGTAGCGGTGCATCTCGCCGTAAACTTCGATGTTCTTTACGACTTCGTTCCTGTAGGCCTTGAGGCCGCAGTTCATGTCGTGCAGTTTGAGGCCGGTGATGCGCCTTGCGGTGGCGTTGTAGAGCTTGGATGGAAGGTTCTTGGTGAGGGCATTGTCCTGGCGGTGCTGTTTCCAGCCCGATACGATGTCCCAGCCTTCGTCCTTAATCATGTTGTAGAGGCCCGGAATCTCCTCCGGGAAGTCCTGCAGGTCGGCATCCATTGTGATCACCACATCGCCCTGGGCCTTGTTGAAGCCGCAGTAGAGCGCCGCAGACTTGCCGTAGTTGCGCCTGAAGCAGATGCCGTGGATGTTGGGATCGGCCTTGGACAGCTGCTCGATGCACTGCCAGGAGCCGTCGGTGGAGCCGTCGTCCACCATTATTATTTCGTAGCTGTAGGAATTTTCCTTCATTACCGCGCCGATTCTCTGCACGAGCTCGGGCAGGCTTTCCTTTTCGTTGAGGAGGGCAACTATTACAGATATATCCATCAGTTCAGATTGTCTTCCGGTTCAAAAATGTTTGGCGGGCACACTCTCGGTGCGAGAATGAGGCTGAGTATCCAGCCGTAGATGAGGCACCAGATGAAGGTTCCGGTCATCTGAAGTACCGATGCCCTGCCTTCTATTTCAACGAGTGCCTGCTGGGTGTTGGCGTCGAGAGCGTTCTGTTGCCCGAGGAGCTGATACATCTGGTCGAAGGCCTGGACAACAGCATCGGGGAAGAGAAATTCGTAGCTGATGTACGATACGATGGCAGTTATGGCTGCGGAAAGCAGTGCGATGAAGGTGCCGTAGATTACAAGGGTTTTGGCCTTGCAGTCCTTGTGCTTCTCCTTGTACTTGGCGAACATATACTTCATGAGCCAGATGAGTCCGACGAGTTTTACAAACCAAAGGATATTGCTGATTATGTTCCCGGCTGCGGAGTTTATTACAAGGAAACTGAAAATGATGTAAAGTGAGGAAATCGCGCCGAAAAGCAGTCCGCCCTTCACTGCATCATTCGCTATGCTTTTGATATTTGTCTTCTCCATTATTCTTGAATTGATTATGCAAAGATAAAAATTTTTCTTATCTTTGTGGGCTTTAATGCGCAAGAGATAGAAAATATAAAAGACAATATATGTTGACGATAGCATTTACCGACGGTACCATCCGCCCTTGGGACGAGGAGCAGACCCAGAAGATGTTCTGGCATTCATCGGCCCACCTTATGGCAGAAGCTCTCGAGGCCCTGTACCCGGGCGTCAAGTTCGGCGTGGGTCCGGCTGTCGAAACCGGTTTCTACTACGATGTGGACTTCGGTTCCTACAGTTTCAGCGAGGCCGACCTCAAGAAGGTTGAGGAAAAGATGATTCAGCTTGCAAAGACCAAGGAAACCTTTGAAAGACAGGAAGTTTCCAAGGCCGATGCAATGGCTTATTTCAAGGAGAAGGGCGATGAGTACAAATGTGAGCTCATAGAAGCCCTCGAAGACGGAACCATTTCCTTTTACAAAAACGGCAACTTTATCGACCTCTGCCGTGGCCCGCATATCAAGCACGTGGACGACATCAAGGCCGTGAAGCTCACCTCCGTTGCCGGTGCCTACTGGAAAGGCGACCAGAACAGGCAGCAGCTCACCCGCATATACGGTGTCACCTTCCCGAAGAAGAGCATGCTGGACGAATACCTCACTCTTCTGGAAGAAGCCAAGAAGAGGGATCACCGCAAGCTCGGAAAGGATATGGAACTCTTCACCTTCTCTTCTAAAGTGGGTCTCGGCCTGCCTATGTGGCTGCCTCGCGGTGCCCAGCTGCGCTACACCCTTGAGCAGTTCCTCCGCAAGAAGCAGCAGGAACTCGGCTATCTTCAGGTTGTTACGCCTCATATCGGCGGCAAGGAGCTCTATGTGACATCGGGTCACTATGCAAAATACGGCAAGGACTCCTTCCAGCCTATCCATACCCCTCAGGAGGGTGAGGAATACATGCTCAAACCTATGAACTGTCCTCACCACTGCGAGATTTACCGCAGCAGCCCGCGTTCCTACAAGGATCTGCCACTGCGCTTTGCCGAGTTCGGAACGGTTTACCGTTACGAGCAGAGCGGCGAGCTCCACGGACTCACCCGTGTACGCGGTTTCACCCAGGACGATGCCCATCTCTTCTGCCGTCCGGACCAGCTCCAGGAAGAGTTCGAGAAAGTGATCGACCTCATCCTCTATGTCTTCAAGACATTGAAGATGACCGACTATATGGCCCAGATTTCACTTCGTGACCCTCAGAACAAGGCCAAGTACATCGGCAGCGATGAAAACTGGCAGAAAGCCGAGCAGGCCATCATCGATGCAGCAGAGAAGAAGGGCCTCAAGACAGTGGTGGAACTCGGAGAAGCCGCCTTCTATGGCCCTAAGCTGGACTTCATGGTGAAGGACGCCATCGGCCGCCGCTGGCAGCTGGGCACCATTCAGGTGGACTACAATCTTCCTGAGCGCTTCGACCTCGACTTTGTCGATGCCGACGGAAGCAAGAAGCGTCCTGTGATGATTCACCGCGCTCCTTTCGGCTCCATCGAGCGTTTCACCGCCGTGGTTCTTGAACATACTGCAGGCCATCTGCCTCTGTGGCTGGCTCCGGATCAGGTCAAAGTCCTTCCTGTCAGTGAAAAATATGCAGATTATGCAGAAAAAATTTGCGAATTGCTAAAAAATTCCGAAATTCGCGCTTCAATCGACTCGCGTAACGAGACTCTGGGCAAGAGAATCAGAGACATAGCTGCCTTGAGAGTCCCTGTACTCGCGATTGTCGGAGAAAAGGAGAGCACGGAAGGCACAGTATCGGTTCGCCGGGAGGGTGTCGACCAGGGCTCTATGAGTGCAGACAAATTTGTTGAATACCTTAAATCAGCTATTGCTGAAGAGTTAGCTTAATGGCAGTACCTTACAGACCAAAGCCTTCAGGGCCGCGTCCCGCCCAGGGTCGCAAACCGGACCAGCGTTCTTCCAAGGACGAGTTCGAACTTCGTATAAACGAGCAGATTACAGCTCCACAAGTTCGTCTTGTCGGGGACAATATCGCCGAGCCGGGCGTGTATCCTATCTCCAAGGCTATGCGCATTGCCGATGAACTGGAGCTCGACCTTGTTGAAATCTCCGCCAAGGCGGACCCTCCTGTATGCAAGGTGATGGACTATCAGAAGTACATCTACCAGCAGAAAAAGAAGGCCAAGGAAATGAAGTCCAATTCTGCCAAGATAGTTATCAAGGAAATACGTTTCGGCCCGAATACCGACGAACACGACTTCCAGTTCAAACTCAAGCACGCTCAGGAGTTCCTTCAGGAAGGTTCAAAGGTAAAGGCCACCATCTTCTTCCGCGGACGCTCCATAATGTTTGCAGACCAGGGCGAGAAACAGCTTCTGCGTTTTGCTGTGGAACTCGAAGAGTACGGACGTGCAGAGAACATGCCGGTTCTGGAAGGAAAGCGTATGACGATGATGCTTGCACCGCTTAAAAAGAAATAATGCGTTTGACGCACAGTATATTAATTATTAATCAAACATTTTTTAACAATGGCAAAGCTTAAAACCAACCCCGGTGCCAAAAAGCGTTTCACGCTTACCGGGTCGGGCAAAATCAAGAGGAAACATGCTTACCACAGCCACATCCTCACCAAGAAGACCAAAAAACAGAAAAGAAATCTTGATCATTTCGCACTCATTCACGATGCGGACATCAAGAGGGTAAAAGAAATGTTGGTTCTCTAAAAAGTATTGAATTATGCCAAGATCAGTCAACTCAGTAGCCTCAAGGGCACGCCGCAAGAAGATTCTCAAGAGAACCCGCGGTAATTTCCTCGCAAGAAGGAACGTTTGGACGGTAGCAAAGAACACCTACGAAAAAGGTCTCACCTACGCTTACCGTGATCGTAGAGCCAAGAAGCGCAATTTCCGCGCACTCTGGATTCAGAGAATTAATGCCGCCGTACGTCAGTATGGTATGACATATTCTCAGTTTATGGGCGCATTGGCCAAGAACAACATCGGACTCAACCGCAAAGTTCTCGCCGACCTCGCCATGAACAATCCTAAGGCTTTCGAAGCAATTGTAAAGTCTGTAAACTAGCAAGCTGTGAGATTGAAGGAAATTATCCGTAACCGCTGGACGAAGTTCATATTTTGGGCTTTGCTTTATGTGGCCTGGGTAATTTGGCTTGGAAACTACTGGTTCCTTATAGGTCTTGGAGTTATCTTCGACGGCTACATCACTAAAAAGGTCAACTGGACTTTCTGGAAGAAAAAATACAAGGAAGGCGAAAAGCACTCCGCGTTCAACGACTGGCTCGATGCCATAATCTTCGCGGTTCTGGTTGTAGGCTTCATCAATGCATTCTTCTTTCAGTCTTTCAAGATTCCTTCATCCTCAATGGAAAAGACTCTCTATACCGGAGACCATCTTTTCGTTAGCAAATTGACATACGGTCCGAAGGTGCCGCAGACTCCGCTCACCATCCCTTTCACTCACAATACCGCATTCGGTAAAGAGTCCTATTCTACACTTGTTCAGCACAAGTATCACAGGCTCAAGGGTTTCAGGAGCGTGCAGCGTGGAGATGTAGTGGTGTTCGGTTTTCCTCACGGAGACACTGTCCTTCGCAAAGCCCCGGCAGACGACTATTACACCCTTTGCCGTTTCTACGACAAAACGCTGGTGGAAAAGCAGCTGGGCCCTGTAATTGTGAGACCTTTCGACAAGGTTGACCATTATGTGAAGCGTTGTGTGGCAGTTGCCGGAGATACCCTCGAAGTCCGCAGGGGCAGAGTTTGGGTGAACGGGGAAAAGGAACCTGACTACAAAGGTCTGCAGTTCAGCCAGCAGTTGGAAACTGTTCAGGGAGACTATCGTGAGATATTCCCCTTCAGCAAAGACTACACCTGGTGCAGGGACGAATTCGGCCCGCTATGGGTACCGCAGAAAGGTGTGACTGTGGCCATAAACAGCGAGAATCTTCCGCTTTACGAAAGAATCATCTCTGTTTATGAAAATGGCTCGGTCAAGGAAGCTCTCGAAAAAGGGGAGTACACCTTTAAACAGAACTACTACTTTATGATGGGAGACAACAGGCACAATTCCCTCGACTCCAGATATTGGGGCTTTGTCCCGGAGGAGCTGATTGTTGGAAATCCGTCGCTTATATGGCTCTCAACGAAAGCCGGAGAAAAGTTCCCCAAGAGCATTAGGTGGAACCGTTTCTTCAAGATTGTAAAAGATAATAATTAAAAAAGTAAATAAATTATGGCAAAGGTTTGTCAAATAACCGGAAGGAAGAGAATGAAAGGTAACAATGTTGCCCATTCCAAGCTGCGCACCAAGCGCGACTTCTCCGTGAACCTCAAGAACAAGCGTTTCTGGAGTGAGGAGGAGCAGAGATTTGTCACCCTCAAGGTATCTTGCAAGGGTATGAGAATTATCGAGAAGAACGGCCTCGAGGCCACACTTCGCGATGCTCAGAAGAAAGGATATGTTAACCTTGTTTAATTTTTGAAGTTATGGGAAAGAAAGCAAAAGGTAACAGGGTGCAGGTCATCCTCGAGTGCACAGAGCAGAAAGCCAGCGGTGTAGCAGGCATCTCCCGCTATGTCACAACCAAGAACAAAAAGAACACAACGGAGCGTCTTGAGAGAAGGAAATACAATCCATATCTCCAGAGGGTAACCGTTCATCGTGAAATCAAGTAATTATTTGGAGGAATTAGAATATGGCAAAGAAAGCCGTCGCAACATTCGCCGCAAAGGCCGGTGCTAAGAGCATGGTCAAGTGCATCCGTATGGAAAAATCCCCTAAAACAGGTGCTTATGTATTCACAGAGCAGCTCGTAGAAGAGGAGAAGGCAAAAGATTATTTCGCCAAGAAATAATTTCCCCCTCGTTTCATAAAAAGGCCGAGTCCCCACGGACCCGGCTTTTTTAGTGCATTCCCTTTGCGCCAAACACTTCGCGTTCTCCTCATCTTTCTGCGCGCACTTGAGGGGCCTTGCCTTCAGAGACTCCTTCCCACTTCGCTATTGCTTGTGGGCCCCTTCCTTCCTCAGGAGACGAGGTCTCTTTCGGCAAGACCCTCAAGCACGCTTCCCACAGCTTCAACGTACAAATGAAGTATTTTCAATCAAAACAGCGAAAAAAGGCCCTATTTTCGCCAAAATG
>CAMGFA010000036.1 GCA_946055165.1 uncultured Bacteroidales bacterium | reverse complement strand
TTCAAGAAGCAGTTCGGTGTCTCGCCAAGCGAATATGCACAGTCCCGCCGTTAGAAGCTGACGACAGTTTCCTTTCGGTTGTGAAGGCAAGATCCTTCAAGGGCGCGCAGAAAGATGACGAGCCCGCTACTACAAAAAAAGAGGATGACCCAGAGGTCATCCCCATTTGCTTATGAGAGAAGACTTTAGTCAAGCTTTGGACCGGCAGCAACAAGGGTTTTGCCAGCCTCGTTGGTGGTGTACTTGGTAAAGTTCTTCTGGAAACGTGAAGCCAGATCCTTTGCCTTTGCCTCCCACTCTGCAGGATCTGCATAAGTGTCGCGAGGGTCGAGGATGGCAGGGTTTACATTTGGAAGGGAAGTAGGAACCTCGAAGTCGAACATAGGGATCTTCTTGGTTTCTGCCTTGAGGATGGAACCGTCGAGGATAGCATCGATGATACCGCGGGTATCAGGAATGGAGATGCGTTTGCCTGTACCGTTCCAACCTGTGTTGACCAGATAAGCCTTTGCACCGTTGGCAGTCATCTTCTTCACGAGCTCCTCAGCATATTTTGTAGGGTGAAGCTCAAGGAAAGCCTGGCCGAAGCAAGCGGAGAAGGTAGGAGTAGGCTCGGTGATGCCGCGCTCAGTACCTGCAAGCTTGGCTGTGAATCCGGAGAGGAAGTAGTACTGGGTCTGCTCAGGGGTGAGGATGGAAACTGGAGGAAGCACACCGAAAGCATCGGCCGAAAGGAAAATCACGTTCTTTGCTGCAGGAGCTGAAGAACCCGGCTGGATGTTGTTGATGTGGTTGATAGGGTAGGAAACGCGGGTGTTCTCGGTAACGCTCTTGTCGTCGAAATCGATCTTGCCGTTCTCGTCCACTGTAACGTTCTCAAGAAGAGCGTTGCGCTTGATGGCGCCGTAGATGTCTGGCTCGTGCTCTTTGGAAAGGCCGATAACCTTGGCGTAGCAGCCGCCCTCGAAGTTGAATACTCCGTTGTCGTCCCAACCGTGCTCGTCGTCACCGATAAGGCGGCGCTTAGGGTCGGTGGAAAGGGTGGTCTTGCCGGTTCCGGAAAGTCCGAAGAAGATGGCGGTGTTCTCACCGTTCATATCGCAGTTTGCAGAGCAGTGCATGGAAGCTATGCCCTTGAGCGGCAAGTAGTAGTTCATCATAGAGAACATACCCTTCTTCATCTCGCCGCCGTACCAGGTGTTGATAATTACCTGCTCGCGGGAAGTAACGTTGAAGGCAACGCAGGTCTCGGAGTTGAGGCCGAGTTCCTTGTAGTTCTCAACCTTTGCCTTGGAAGCATTGTAAACGATGAAATCAGGCTCGAAAGCCTCGAGTTCCTCGGCTGTAGGCCTGATGAACATATTGGTAACGAAATGGGCCTGCCAGGCAACCTCGACGATGAAGCGAACAGCCATACGGGTGTCTTTGTTGGCTCCGCAGAAAGCATCGACAACATAGAGGTTCTTGTTGCAGAGCTCCTTCTTGGCAATATCCTTTACGGTAGCCCATACCTCCTCCGACATAGGGTGGTTGTCGTTCTTGTAGGCATCGGAAGTCCACCATACGGTGTCTTTGGATGTCTCATCCATAACGATGTATTTGTCTTTAGGAGAACGGCCGGTGAAAATGCCTGTCATAACGTTGACAGCATCCAGCTCGGTGTTTTTGCCGACTTCGTAGCCTTCGAGTCCGGCTTTTGTCTCCTCCTCGAACAACTGCTCGTAGGAAGGGTTGTGGGCGATCACAGTTGCACCTGTGATACCGTACTTTGTAAGATCGATGTGTGACATATTGTAAAGTAAAATTTGTATTTTTGTAATGCTTTAAAAAAGTGCTGCAAAGATAGCAATTTTTAAGGGATACACAAGCAATTCAAAGAACAAAAACTATGCCCTTAAAGGTACTTGAAAAATATTGGGGATATACTTCATTCCGCCCCTTGCAGAGGGAGATTATCGACTCCGTTCTCGAGGGCCGCGACACCCTTGCCCTGCTGCCCACCGGAGGCGGAAAGAGCATCTGTTTTCAAGTGCCCCAAATGCTCAAGGAAGGCCTTGCCCTTGTAATCAGTCCCCTTATCGCCCTTATGAAGGACCAGGTGGAAAACCTGCGCGCCAGAGGCATCTGCGCCCTCGCCCTTCATTCGGGAATGAGCCGCCGCGAGCTGGAAAACTGCCTCAGCAAGGCAGCCTACGACCCCGAAGTCAAGTTCCTCTATCTCTCGCCCGAGCGCTTGAACAGCAGCATCTTCCTATCTTATATAGACATCCTTCCCATAAGCACCATAGTGGTGGACGAGGCTCACTGCATCAGCCAGTGGGGTTATGATTTCCGGCCCGATTATCTGAGAATAGGAAAAATCAGGGAACTGGTGAAAGCCCCTGTGCTTGCCCTCACCGCCACTGCCACCATAGCCGTGTGCGAAGACATAATGAAGCAGTTGGGATTTTCCAAAGCCAATCTGCTCAGGGGCCCTTTCGAAAGGGAAAATCTCTGCTACATAGTGCGCGAGTGCCGCGACAAGGCCGGCCAGCTGCTCAAACTCTGCAGCAATGTGCCGGGCAGCGGGGTTGTGTATATGCGCAATCGCAGCAAGTGCGAAGAAGTGGCCAAGTTCCTGAAAGACAATGGGGTATCGGCCGATTTCTACCACGCCGGGCTGCCATCCCAGCTTAGGGCCGAGCGCCAGAGGCTCTGGAAGGCCGGGCAGCTGCGGGTGATGGTCTGCACCAATGCCTTCGGAATGGGGATAGACAAGAGCGACGTGCGTTTTGTGGTGCATCTCGATGTGCCCGATTCGCCCGAGGCCTATTTCCAGGAAGCGGGCCGAGCCGGGCGCGACGGCAAGACCGCCTATGCCCTCCTTCTCTGGAACAGTCGAGACATCTCCCGCCTCAGGGAGGGTCTCAGGATCTCATTCCCCGAGCTGGAATATGTGTCCGATGTGTATCAGAAGCTCCATCTCTTCTTCGCTGTGCCTTATGAACAGGGAATGGGGCGCGAACTCCGCTTCAATCTGCACGACTTCTGCACCCGCTTCCATCTCTCAATGAGCAAGGTGCACTACAGCCTCGACTATCTTTCCAGGATAGGGCATATAACTTATGTCCGGGACCTTGAAATCCCTACAAAAATCAAGATTCTGCCCGACAGGCAGGCCCTTTACAACACCGATATCCCCGATTCCCGCATGCATATACTCCTGGACCTGCTGATGAGGGAATATGCGGGCATTTTCTCCTTTCCCGTGCCTGTGGACGAAAAACTTCTGGCAGCAAGAATGTCTGTCAGCGTTCCTGCCCTCCGTCAGCTTTTTTACAGTATGAGCCTGGAGCATCTGCTGCAGTATATCCCTTGCGTCAACAGCGATGTCATTCTCCTCAGGCACAATCGTTTGCGCCCCGGGAACATAAACCTGTTGCCTGAAAAGTACTCAAGCCTTCAGAAGGCCGCATCGGAAAGGATAGACAGGATGGAGGAGTACTGCAGCAGACAGGACATATGCCGCGCCTCCTATCTCATACGCTATTTCGGGCAGGAAGAGGTAAAAGACTGCGGCCGCTGCGATGTGTGCCGCAACAGCCGCAATTACTATGTCAGGATTATTGGGAAGTGGGTGGAAGAGCATCCTCAATGGACAGAGGAAGAACTGCTCGATTTCTGCCGCAATCCCGAATCGGGAATAGGGGAGCAGGCACTCCCCCAAATCCGCAGTATTATCGATTCACTTTGATTCCGGTCTTCTCCAGAAGGGCTTTCACCTCAGGGTCGCGTCCGCGGAAATTGCGGTAGAGCACGGCCTCATCGTCCGATCCTCCGCGGCTGAGGATGTTGTCGCGGAAGCTCTTTGCCACTTCGCGGTTGAAGATTCCCTTCTCCTTGAAGAGCGAGAAGGCATCGGCCTCAAGCACTTCTGACCATTTGTAGGAGTAGTATCCGGCGCTGTAACCGCCACTGAAGATGTGGCTGAAAGAGGTGGAAATGCAGCTTCCTTCGACCTCAGGGAAGAGGTTGCTGATGAGGGTTGCGTTGCGCTCGAACTCTGCCACGCTGTCGTTGCTCATTTTCTTCTGTCCGTACCAGGCCATATCCAGAATGCCGAAGTTGAGCTGACGCACCTGAGAGTATGCGGCGTTGAATTTCTTCGCTGCCACAATCTTGTCTATCAAATCCTGAGGAATGACCTCCCCTGTCTGGTAATGCTTTGCAAAAGTTTGCAGGAATTCAGGCTCGTAGTCCCAGTTCTCCATAATCTGAGAAGGCAGTTCCACGAAATCACGGGCCACATTGGTAGTGGCAAGGGACTCGTACCGGCCCTCCGAGAGAATGCCGTGGAGAGAATGACCGAACTCGTGCAGAAGGGTCTCCATCTCGTCGTGGGTAATGAGCGACGGGCTGCTGGCGGTTGGTTTGGTGAAGTTGGTCACAAGGCTTATGAAAGGCCTCTGCTCCACTCCGTTCACAATCTTCTGGCCGCGGAACTCTGTCATCCACGCTCCGCCCCTCTTTGAAGGGCGCGGGAAGAAGTCGGCGTAGAAGAGCGCGAGATGGCGCCCGTCGGCATCCTTCACGTCGTAAACTCTTACATCCTTGTGATACACAGGGATGTCCTTGCGCTGCTCGAAAGTAATGCCATAGAGCCTGTTGGCAAGGTCGAAGATGGCTGCAATGCAGTTGTCCAGCTTGAAGTATGGCTTGAGCTCGCTTTCGCTCAAATTGTAGTTGGCATTCTTGTATTTTTCGCTCCAGTAGGAGAAATCCCAGGCCTGAAGTTCGCTGTCTTCAAAGCCGTTGGCGCTGGCGTAATCGAACACGGCCTTGATGTCCTGTTTTGCTGCAGGCAGGCTGGCAAGCAGAAGCTCGCTTAAGAAATTGTTCACCTGTGCGGGAGTTTTGAGCATCCTCTGCTTGAGGGCGTAGTCGGCGTAGGTCTCAAAACCGAGGATGTTGGCTACTTTGAGCCTGAGTTCCACAATCTCCTTCACGGTGCCGCAGTTGTCGAACTCCCCTCCGAAAGCGCGGGAATTGTAGGCCATATACATTGTGTGGCGCAGCTCCCGATTCTCGCAGAAACGCATGAACGGTCCGTAACTAGGGTAGGAAAGGTCGAAAGTCCAGCCCTGATGTCCGTGCTGCTGGGCACATTCCCTGCCCTGCTCAAGGAGATAGTCCGGAAGTCCTGCAAGGTCCTTTTCATCGGTGATGTTGAGGGTATAGGCATTGGTGGCCGCAAGGACATTGCGTCCGAACCTGAGGGTGGCGAGTGAAAGCTGCTCCTGAAGATTGCTGTAAACCTTCTTGTCTTCAGGGCTCAGCAGGGCACCGTTGAGAAGGAAACTTTCGTAATTCTTTTCCAGAAGTCGGAGCTGGTCCTTGTCCAGATTCAGATTCTCCCTTCTGTCATAGACATATTTGATCTTCTGGAAAAGGGTGTCGTTGAGGCTTACGTACATCTCGAAGTCGTTGAGCAGCGGGGTGGCCTCCTCGGCAATCTGCTGGAGGGTATCGTTGGTATCGGCTTCAAGAAGGTTGAAGAAGATGCCAAGCACACGGCCAAGAGTTTCGCTGCTGTTCTCCAGAGCTTCAATGGTGTTCTCGAATGTAGGTTCGGCCTCATTTCGGATGATGGCATCGGTGTTGGCCTTGGCCTGGGCAATGCCTTCCTTTATGGCAGGAAGGTAATGTTCGGTCTTGATCTTGTCGAACTGAGGGGCTCCGTAAGGGAGCTTCGATTCGCTTAACAGCGGATTTTCTTGTGTACAGGCAGTCATAATCAGGGCGGTTGCTAAAACCGCAGTGCTTAAATTTTTCATATATTATTCTATTGTCAATCCATCGTAGGCCGGGTGAATGTTTTCCGGCAGTTCGTTTTCGAAATCGGCGTGCTTCGGCAGCAGATGCGAAAGGTGAGTTATGTAACTTTGCTCCGCTCCCACCTTCTCTAGGAACATAAGTGCTTCATCCAAAGAGAAATGGGAATGGTGCTGCCCGCGTTGGACACAGTTCACGGTCACGGCCCTCAAGCCTTGCAGCTTATTCTCTATTTCAGAATCGTCAATGCTGCAGAAGTCCGTAATGTAGGCAATGTCCCCGAAGCGGAAACCCAATACCGACAGGTCTCGCTGTCTGTTGTGCCATCCCTGAATGGGGATTACCTGAACGCTTTCCCTTGGCGGAGCTTTGAGCACTGGCGGTTTTTTGTAGTAGCCTTTGCCCTTCTCCCACACCAGGTCTTCCAGCAAATCATTGGGGCTGACTTCGAAACTGTCCCTGCCGTTTATGCAAATTACATTCCATTCCGGAGCGCCCGGATAGAGCGGCCGGGTAAAGGCATAGCTGTACTCGCGCCGGAGCGACTCTTTAACATATTCTTCGCAGTAGATATTCACCGGCTTGTGCTCCAGCAGGTTGAAAGAGCGCAGGTCGTCCAGTCCGCCGGTGTGGTCCTTGTGGTTGTGGGTGAGCAGCACTCCGTCGATATGGCATATCCCCGCCCGGAGCATCTGTGCCCGGAAGTCGGGGCCGCAGTCCACGAGCATGCTTATCGGCCCGTATTCCACAAAGACCGATGCCCTCAGGCGCTTGTCCCGCGGGTCTTCGGAGCTGCAGACAGGGCAGCGGCAGCCAATGATGGGAATGCCTTGCGAAGTTCCTGTCCCTAAAAAAGTGAGTCTTGTCTTCATATTTCCACCTCCACTATGCGGCCGCTCCAGTCTTTGTTCCAGGGCCTTGTGACCCTCACGTAGTTGGGGCTGTATCCGCCCATCGTCCCGTCTTTTTCCTTCGATTCGAAAAGCACAGGCATACGCTTGCCTTTCTGCGCTTCCACAAATTCGCCGTGCAGCCGTGCACAAAGTTCCTCCAGCTCAGCAACCCGGCGCTTCTTGACTTCCTCGCTCACCTGGCCCGGCATTGCTGCCGCCTCGGTTCCCGGCCTGCGGGAATAAGGGAAAATGTGGATGAAAGCGGGCCTGAGCTCTTCCAGAAATTTGCGGGTGCATACAAAGAGTTCCTCGCTCTCTCCGGGCAGCCCCACCATCACATCTATGCCGATGAATACGTCTTCGCCCATTTTCGAGCGTATGTAGCCTATTTTGCGCGCAAAGAAGTCTGTGCTGTAGTGCCTTCCCATCTTTTCTAGAAGCTCGTCGCAGCCGGTCTGCAGAGGAATGTGGAAGTGCGGCTGGAATTTGCTGCCTCCTGCGGCAATCCAGTCTATAATATCGTCTGTGAGCAGATTCGGCTCTATGCTCGAGATCCTGTAGCGCTCTATCCCCTGCACTTCGTTCAGCGCTTTGAGCAGGTCGAGAAAACTTTCTCCGCTGCTTTTTCCGAACGATCCGGTATTGACCCCGGTGAGGACCACTTCCTTTATTCCGGCGGCAGCGATTTCTTCTGCCATTTTTACGCACTGGCAGATGGGGATATTGCGGCTCTCGCCTCTTGCAAAAGGAACAGTGCAGTATTTGCACTTGTTGTCGCAGCCGTCCTGCACCTTGAGAAAACTCCTGGTGCGCTCTCCGCTGCTGTAGGCTCCGAACATCGCTGGCTCCACCAGCCTGCCGCAATCGCCTGTCTCATAGCCGAGTTCCTTCAGGCAGACCTCCACCAGCTCCGCTTTCTGGCGGCAGCCGAAAATCTTCCATACTCCCGGCAGAGCCTCCAGCTCTTCGCGCCTGAGCTGGGCGCTGCATCCCGTAACAATGATTTTTGCCTGCGGATTGAGCCTGTTCACCTTGCGGATGAGGTTTCTGGACTTGCTGTCCGATGTGGCCGTGACAGAGCAGGTGTTTATAAGATAGAGGTCGGCCTGCTGTTTCGGGCCCACCACTGTAAGGCCTGCTGCAACAAAGCCCCTTTCATATGTGGATGTCTCGGCGTAGTTCAGTTTGCAACCGAGAGTAAGAAACGCTATTTTCATCTGCTCAATTCAAATTCTGCACTTTTGCAGCTTCCCCCTACGGGCGGCTGCAGCTTTGTCACTTTCACGCTGAAATGCTCCAGCTCCGGAAACGCCTGCCCAATGCTCGAAAAAATCCTGGCACACACATTCTCGATAAGATTGGAAGGCTGCTCCATTTCCTTTTTCACAAGGCCGTATATCAAGGAGTAGTCCAGAGTGTCTTCCAGAGAGTCGCTCAGGGCAGCCCTGCTGCAGTCGGTCTCGCAGCAGAAGTCCACCAGATAAAGGCCCCCGTTTATTCTCTCGCTTTCCAGACAACCATGGAAGGCCTTGAATTCCATTCCTTTAAGTTCGAGTTTTCCTTTCATTTGGCTAAGAACAAAAATACACAGGGCCTTTTGCCTATCTCAAAATTCTGTTTTTTCCATTGCTGCACGCTCAAGGTCTTGATGAACTGGCTTTCGAGGGTGAGGTCGGCCGCAATGCAGAGCTTGCAGGCAGGTCCAAGATTGGCCAGCAAATCTTTGAAAAGGGCGTCGTTGCGATAGGGAGTTTCGATGAACATCTGGGTTTGGCCCAGGCTGAAGGAAAGTTTCTCCGCTTCCTTTATTGCCTTGCGTCTTTCTTCGGTTTTGGCGGGAAGATAGCCCCTGAAGGCGAAGGACTGCCCATTGAGACCGCTGCCCATAAGGGCAAGCATAAGGGACGATGGCCCCACTTGCGGACATACTTCTATTCCGTGACTGTGGCAGAGGGCAACAAGCGCCGCCCCCGGATCGGCCACTGCGGGAAGTCCCGCCTCGCTTATGAGAGCTACATCGCGACCATTGTCAAAGAGGCCCAGAAGCCTTTCCACATCCTCTGCGCTGCTGTGTTCGTTGAGCTCGTGGAACTCGAGTCCGTCGATTTTCCCCTTAAGCCCGGACTGGCTGAGGAAACGCCTCACCGTGCGCAACTCCTCCACCACATAGCAATCTATGTGCTGAAGGAGCTCCAGACAGGGGCCGGGAATAACCTGTTCCGATGCCGTGGGGCCGAGTGTAGAGGGAATGAGATATAGTTTGCCTTTTGTCATTTTATTTCCAATACTTTGTTTTTCTGTACTTTAGGTGCCTGCTCTTCTTTCTTTTTAAAGAGCGAGCGCAGGAATTCTCCCAGATTTTCATACTCTTTCTGGAACGTGATACCCACTCCGTTCCGCTGGGTGTTGTCCAGATAGTTGGTGTAGTCGTCGGCCGAATGGGAGAAGAGTTTGAGGCGGAAGTTGCCGCTCCGGTTCATCTTGATTTCCGCTTCGAAATCGCCTACCATACTCTCGTCGCTGCTCGACGAGTATTTTCTGTTGCCCAGCGTTCCGTTCACAGATACCATATTGTCGAAGAGCTGGGTTGAGACGGACATGTCGTAGATGTCGTTGCCCACCTCGTTCTGCTGGTAACTCAAACCGAAGTCCAAAGGAATGCCCAGCTTCTGAAGCACCGAGTTCAACTGTCCGGACATTATGGACATAATATTCTTCATCAGCAGGTTAGAGTTGTTCTGGGAGGTGTTGGTAATACCACTCTGGCTTCCCGGCAGGAAGCCTCCGGTGACAACCAGTGCAAGGAACTGTCTGGAAATCTTGTCTTCCGTATTGAGCTCGCTGTCAACCAGACTCTTGGTGCTTGGGTCCAGATCGGGAACGTCGATGGAGAAGGCCAGTTGAGGATTGCGCAGCTTGTCCGAAATCTTGATTCCGCAGTTCACTGTGCGGCGGGTCGAAACGGCGGTGGTGTCGGAAATCAGAGTTCCGAGTGTGGCCTTGAGGGTGTGGGTGGCGTTGATGTCCAGCTCGGTATCCATCAAATCGCCCGCAAAGGCAAGTGAACTGCCCTGTTCTATTATGAAATCCTTGCTGATTATGGAACTGAGTGCGGAGAAATGGTATTTTCCGCTGGTGATGTTGTAGTCGCCTCCGAGGCTGAGCAGGCCCGTACCCGGGTCCATATCCAGGGTCACAAGGCCGTCGCCACTGATATTCAGGGCATTGGCCCCGTCTTTGTCGAGAGTTGCAATAATCTCCAAAAGCGGACTCACGTTCACCCGGCATTTCATTTCCAGATGCTTGCGCTTTTCCTGGCTCACACTGAAACTGAGTTCCTCCAGTTCAAGCGATTCTCCCTGTTCTTCAGCTTCCTTGAACTGAAGCAGGGAAGTCTGGCTCTGGTTGAGGCCCGATACATTGATGTTCAGACGGCCCATTCCGGAGTTTGCAATGTCGGCATCGACCAGAAGGGAACTCAAATCCTCTCCAATGAGGCGTATGTCGCCATCGATGGAGAGATCGCCCCAGAAACTGTCGCCCCTGTTCCGCTTGTTCACCACATTGAAGTGCTCCAGATGCACCGTTGTTCCCGGAATGCGGCCTTCTATCAGGGCGCTTCCCTGGCGTTCGTCCAGGATGTCAATGCGCTCTATCATAAGACCGTCTTTGTCCATACGCAAGTCGCCGTTGAGAGTGTAAAGCACTCCGGTAGGCTCCACTCTTGCGCACATATTCTTTATTTTGAAGCTGTTGCTTCGTATGTTCAGCTTATCAGGGGTTCCTGTAACACTGACTTTTCCTTCAATGGCGCCGTCCATCTCGCTCAGATAGTCGCTCACCAGAGGCTGCGCAATTGCAGGATTGAAGTCGTTGAAGGCCACCCTTGCATTGATGTAGTTGGAGATGGAGTTGAAGCTTCCGTCCACCTTGATGGCATTGCTGCTCTTGCCCTGCTTGTTCACAAGAGTGAACTTTATGAGGTCGTCTTCGTCGTCCAGCTCGCAGTTGAGATGGATGCGGCCGGCCATGGCGTTCTCGATGTTCAGTTGAGGGCACTCCACTTCAATGCTCAGACCGGCATTGGTCTTCGATGGTGTATTGATTGTGGCATAGCCGTTTATCTGGCCTTCGAGGGCTACCGGAATCTGTAGCAGGCGGGTGATGGTGGAAAGTTCCAACTTGTCTATCTGCAGGTTGAGCTGCGAATTGATTTTGTTGGAGTAGGCGCCGTAAACCTTAATCTGCTGGTCTTTGTAGCCTATGGAGAAGTCGTTGATTTCCATTCCGTGGTCGCTTATTGCGATTTCCGGCTGGGAGAAATCCCACCAGTGCCCGTCTATCCTGAAATGGGAATCTTCCGGAGAGGCTTTCACCAGAAGCTTTCCGGCCCCGTCCCTCGAGAACAGGGCGTAGCCGCCCAGCTGGGCTGTGAGTTCTTTGGATGCACCATCGTGCAGCAGTGCCAGCATCTCCATCCTGTTGTCTTTGGCCGATGCCTTGAGTTTGGCGTCGCTGAAGTTGATTTTTCCCTTCTGGAGCAGAATCCTGCCCAGCGAGCTGTTGAGACTCATTCCCTCTTCCGTGCATTTGAGCAGCAGGTCCATATCCTGCAGCTTGTAGTCCTGGAAAACAATGCCTTTGGAGTTGAGGGAGAGCTTGAACTCGGAATTCTTCCCCAGTTTGGCTTCGATCCGGCTGCCCTGGGCTATTTTTATGTCCTGATGAATGAAACTCAGCACATTGCGGGTATCCTTGATGTCGATTTTGGCATCGAAGCAACGCTCGTTCCAGCGCATATCCCTGCGCTCCGGAAGCATTGGCAGGCTCCTGCCCACGCTGCATGCCAGAATCGGGTCGATGATGGTGGACAGGTCCGGGTCTCCGGAATAGGAGGCGTCGGCAAAGTCGGAACGCAGGCTGAGGCGTATCTTGTCCTCCTCCTTGACCGATATGAACTTGATGTCGCCTATGTCGTGTATGCCTTCGTTGTCAGTGTAGGTTACGTGGCGTACCGTTGCTTCACCTATTAGGAGGTGATTGTCAGAGGCTTTGAGGTTCACGTCCACATTCAGCGAGAG
Source organism: uncultured Bacteroidales bacterium (assembly GCA_946055165.1). Classification (GTDB taxonomy): domain Bacteria; phylum Bacteroidota; class Bacteroidia; order Bacteroidales; family UBA932; genus Cryptobacteroides. Next base: position 8,949 of record CAMGFA010000036.1, on the reverse strand, counting down.
CTGCGATTCGCCGCCCCGGCGGTCTATCTGCAGGGCCTTCAGGTCGGCGAAGCCCATTGCCAGATTTATTTGATAGAAAGCTCTTTCACTCACTTTGGAAGTGGAGAATTTGCTCTTGAGTATGAATTCGAGATTGTCGTCGTGGCAGCGGATTTTGGCCGTTACTATGTTGTTTTTGAATCCGACATTTCCGCTGATTTTGGAGTAAGGGTAGTCCGCGATTTCCAAACGCTTGACATCCAGACTGTCTATGCTGATTTCGGGGTTGTCTTTGTACAGTTTTCCTTCGCTCTTGAGGGAGAAACTGGCTTTGGAGAACAGCTCGCCCAGACCGGCCTTGCCCAGGTCGAAGGAATCGGCCGAAAGACGGGCCTTGTAGCTGAGGGTTTTGCTGCTGTCTATGGCATCGAGAGCCCGGGCCTCCAGACGCAGCTTGCCCAGGTTGCTGTCCAGCATCAGATTGGCTTTCAGGTCGTTGAACGGGCCTTCTATGCTTCCGCTCAACTGCCCTTCGGCGCCCTTGAGCATATCCTTGAAATCCGGCTGCTGCCCAAAGCTGCCAAGCAGTTTGCCTATGCCTTCTGTGCTGATGTTCAGGCTGTTGATGCGGGCATTTATTCTGGCCGATTCGGGCAGGTAGATATCTCTGAGCTCTCCTTCCAGATCGAAGCTGCTCCCCGAATAGAGTTCAGTTGCCTTGGCCTGCAGAATGTCGAGTTCCTTCACCGTGCCTTTGATCTGGGCCTTCTCGCACAAAAGGCTGAGAGGACTGTCGGGCAGCAATCCGCAGAGATAGGAAATTGTCTGCATGCCCACTTTGCTGCCGCTTCTGAGCTTGGCGGACATCCTGACCTTTTCCGGAAATTCTGCAAAATCGCGCACGCCTTTGTAATACATGTGCAGGAAATCCAGGGTGAAGTCGGACCATTCGTCCACAAGGCGTGTATTGAGGATATCCACTGCGCCCATACCCGTTATGCAGTAGCCTTTTGCCTTGGCGCTGTAGCCCGATTTCTCGTGCATGGTCACCTCGTCCACTGTGAATTCGCAGCGGCTGTTCACATAGTTGAGCCCGTGTGCGCGGGCATCGGCCCAAAGCTCAAGGTCGCTCCAGTTCATTCCGAAGCCCGGGTATTCGTATGGCGAAGTGCTGAGGTTGCGCATTGTGAAATGGAAATTCTCGACTTCCACTTTGCCAATGCTGAAGAGGTCCGGCTTTTCCTCGGGGACTTCCGGTGGCGGCGGGGATTTGAATATCGACGCCATATTGTTGTTGAAGCCGTTTTCGTCGGGGTCGAAGTTCACCAGATTCAGGTTCACTCCCTTGCCCCGGACCCTCTGAAGGCCCACACCTCCCTTTTTTCTCAGAAGGCTGCGCAAGGTGAAGGTGGCCGAAAGATGTTTTGCGCTTAGAACGGTATCCACCTGGCGGTTCGGACTGGTGTCGATAAGGGCCAGGTCTTTGATTATGAGGGTGGTGAAGGGCGCGAATTTGATGGAGGAGAAGCTTATCCGCCCGTTGATGTTTTTCTCGGCCAGATTCACCGCCTTCTGCGCAAGTCTGGTCTGCACACCCGGGGTCTGCAGCAGCAGGAGAGCGCTTGCCAGAAGCAGAACAATCAGCTCCAGCACCCTCGTAATGATATGCCTAATCTTCTTCTTGCGCATAAGGCTCCAAATTTAGCAAAAAATTTCCTAATTTTGCGCCTGTATGGCAGATATTGTATTAGGAATAGAATCGTCCTGCGACGACACCTCTGCGGCAGTGATTTCCGACAGGGTGCTGCTTTCGAATGTGATTGCAAGCCAGGACGTGCACAAGGCTTACGGAGGCGTGGTCCCGGAACTGGCTTCCAGAGCGCATGAGTTGAACATAGTTCCTGTGGTGAGCGAGGCTCTGAAGAGGGCCGGGGTGCAGCCGCGGGATCTCACGGCCATTGCCTTCACAAGAGGGCCGGGCCTTTTGGGCTCGCTCCTTGTTGGAACTTCCTTTGCCAAAGCCTTTTCGCTTGCCACCGACGTGCCTCTGGTTATGGTGAACCACTTGCAGGGTCACATCCTTGCAGGTTTTGTGCGCCAGAAGGACAAGCCGGTCTGCGAACCTTCCTTCCCTTATCTCTGCCTTCTTGTCAGCGGAGGCAACTCCCAGATAGTAAAGGTGAACAGTCCTATAGACTTCGAGATTCTCGGAGCCACCATTGACGATGCCGTGGGTGAGGCCTTTGACAAATGCTCCAAGATGATGGGCCTGGGCTATCCCGGAGGCCCCATCATCGACCGCCTTGCCAAGGAAGGCGACCCCAAGCGTTTCAGTTTCGCAAAACCCCATATCCCCGGTCTGGACTACAGCTTTTCCGGAGTCAAGACCTCGCTGCTCTACTTTGTGCGTGACCAGCTGGCCCTCGACCCCGATTTTATGGAAAAGAACAAGGCCGATATATGCGCATCGTTCCAGAAAACTCTCATAGACATCCTTCTGGACAAGCTCATAAAGGCGGCAAAACAGACCGGAATAAAGGATATAGCCATCGGCGGGGGCGTATCGGCCAACAGCGGCCTTAGGGAGCGTATGCTGCTTGAAGGCAAGCGCCGCGGCTGGAATGTCTTCCTGCCCGAATTCAAGTTCACTACCGACAATGCCGCAATGATTGCGATAGCAGGATATTTCCATTATCTCAACGGAGAGCGCTGTCCTTTGGATGTGGCTCCGGTTTCCAGAATAGCCGATTTCTGATGCACAGTACCGAGTTCACCACCCCTTTGTCGAAGCCCCTTTCGCTCTCGCAGATTGCCTCCCGGCTGAACTGCGACAAATCGCTGCTGCAGTGCCGCAGAAGTTTGGACTGCCGTTCGCGTGAGCCCATATACCGCTACAGGGCAGAGATTTACGAAGAGGGCGAACTGCCTCTTGCCTTGCATTACCAGGATGTGCACGATGCTCCCGCCGTAGCTGTGGTGGGCAGCGGCCCGGCTGGAATGTTCGCCGCGCTGGAACTGCTCAGGCTCGGCCTTAAACCCATTGTGCTCGAAAGGGGCAAGCCTGTGGACGAGCGAAAGCGTGACCTTGCCCTGCTCTGCCGCGAAGGAAGGCTCCATCCCGACTCCAACTACTGTTACGGAGAGGGCGGTGCCGGCACCTTTTCCGACGGTAAACTCTACACCCGCTCCACCAAAAGGGGCGACAACCGTGCCGTACTTGAACAATTGGTCTTTTTCGGGGCCGATGAAGATATTCTGCTCGATTCCCATCCTCACATCGGATCGGACCGGCTGCCGAAGATAGTCGGGAACATCCGCAAATGCGTCATCGGGCACGGAGGCGAGTATCACTTCGGCTGCAGGGTGGTGGATTTTTCGAGGGAGGGCCGCGATTGGACTCTTCACTGCGCCAACGGCCTCAGTTTCAACGCCTGTGCCGTGATTCTTGCCACTGGCCATTCCGGAAGGGACGTCTATGAACTGCTGTCTTCGAAAGGGATTGTCCTGCAGGCAAAAGGCTTTGCTCTCGGGGTCCGGGTGGAACTGCCCCAGGCCCTTATCAACGAGGCTCAGTACAAGGGACACTGGCGCCCGGGAATGCCTGCCGCCGAGTTCAGTTTTGTCCGCCAGGTGCAGGGAAGGGGAGTCTTCTCCTTCTGCATGTGCCCTGGAGGTGTGCTGGTTCCGAGTTCCACGGAGGAGGGAACCGTGGTGCTCAATGGAATGTCGGCATCGGCCCGATCCTCCCGCTGGGCCAACTCCGGAGTTGTGGTGCAGATTGAGGCGGAGGACATAGAGGGCGACTCGCCTCTCAGACTGCTGGATTTCCAGCAGGAGGTGGAACGTTCGATGTTCCGTCTTGCAAAGGCACAATCTCCCCATTCCCATCCTTTTGCCGCGCCTGCACAGCGTATGGTGGACTTCTGCAGAGGGCGTCTTTCGGCCGACCTGCCGGCAAGTTCCTACCCTCCGGGGCTGGTTTCCGCAGACCTTGGCGCTGCCCTGCCGGCACTCGTCTCAAAGCGTCTCAAGGCTGCCCTTCCCGATGTGAACATCCGCGGCTTCTATTCCAACGATTCCCTTCTTGCCGGAGTGGAGAGCCGCACATCCAGTCCGGTGAGGATAGTGCGCGACAATACAACTCTCCAATGCCTTGGATATCAGGGAATTTATCCTTGCGGCGAAGGCGCCGGCTATTCAGGCGGCATAGTATCTTCGGCCATCGACGGCATCCGCGCAGCCCGGGCCCTTGCTTCGGAATTTTAAATTTTTTGCTATATTTGTGCCGATGCGAAGCAATGGAATCATAGTCAAAGTCCTGTCTCCCGTGTTGCTTTTCTGCTTTATGCTTGCCACGGTGGGCTTCGACGTGCACTATTCCCGCAGCGGAAATGTCAGCATCGTCCTTTCTTATGAAACTTCCGACTGCGAGCACATCCATCCTCAGGAAGCCTGTCACGATTCCCATTCCTGCTGCCATTCCTCCCGCGAAGATGCTTTGTCCGGGGCCAGCGGCAGGGGAGCTTGCGGCCATTGCATCGACGAACTGCACCAACTCACGGTTTGCGGCCCCGTATCGGCCCTGAAACATCTGCAGCTCTTTGCTTGCGCTCTTCCGTCGTCTGCTTTGCAGCTCGCTGTATGTCAGCCTCTTGCCTTCGATGTTCCTTTAGGAGGCCAGCTTCTGAACCCGCATCCTCGAAGTCCGCAATTCCTCCCGCTCAGAATCTGATTGTACTTTAAGTTTGCAATGCTGCCGTCCTTTTCGGCGGCTTAAGAAGTATAACTTGAAGACAACAGAATTATGAGAAAATACCTTATTGTTACAGTTTTGATTTTTACGGCGGCGCGTCTTGCCGCCCAGAACCCTGCCGACAGCACATATTCCCTGCAGGTCGATACCACAGGCTGGTTCGCCGACCGCTACGACAGCCTCACTACGGCTGTGGTAAGTGCAAGTGTGGCAGGAAATTACATCCCTCGAGGCAAGGACTTCAAGGCGGAGGTCATCACCGCTGCGGGTCTTTGCAAAATGGCCTGCTGCAACCTTGCCGAGAGCTTCGAAAACAGCGCCAGCGTATCGGTCGGTTATGCCGATGCGGTAACGGGCGCAAGGCAGATCCGTCTGCTCGGGCAGAGCGGAATCTACACTCAGATGCTGGATGAGAATCGTCCGGTAATGCGCGGAATATCAGCCCCTTTTGCACTCAACTACGTGCCGGGGCAGTGGCTCGAAAGCATTCAGGTGAGCAAGGGCGTGAGCTCCGTAATCAACGGCGTGGAGTCTATGACCGGCCAGATCAACCTCGAGCACCGCAAGCCTACCGACGAGAAACCTCTCTTCCTGCAGGCATCCATAATGGACAATGCGAAATTCGATGTGAATGCCGTATCGTCCCTCCAGCTGGATTACGAAGGCCGCTGGAGCACGGCAATCCTCGCCCATATCGACGGCAATTTCATCCCCATGGATATGAACGGCGATATGTTTTTGGACGATCCTCTCTCGCACCAGATTTCCCTCGCAAACCGCTGGCTTTATTATCATCCCAGCGGCCTTCAGGTCCGTTTCGGCCTTTCTGCTCTGAGTGACAGCCGTCAGGGCGGACAGCACGAGAGTTTCTTCGGATCGGCCCATACAATGTCTGCAATGGAGCCTGCCGGCAAACTCTGGCAGAGCAATATCCTCACCAGAACCCTCGACGGCTACCTCAAAGTGGGTCTGCCTCTGGACGAAGACGGCAGCAACAGCCTTGCCCTTGTGGCCGACTACAACTTTCAGAGTATGGACTCGGACTTTGGCTTCCGCACTTACAATGCCTTGCAGCACAGTATGTTCGTGAATTTTCTCTATCAGAGGGAAATCAATGAAGACAACAAATACACCTTCGGTTTGAGCAACACGCTCGATTCCTACAATGAAAATACCTTGCTCAATCTTTCGGACCAGATTTCCAACACTCATACTCTGCTCAACACAATGGGCCTTTTTGGCGAATACACTTTCCACAGAGGAGATGCCTTTTCGCTTATCGGCGGTCTAAGGGCCGACTGGTTCAATACCGCCGGAGTAAGGCTCAGCCCAAGGCTTACGCTCAAGTATGCCCCTGTGGAGCAGCTGGTTCTGCGCGGAAATGCCGGAAGGGGCCTGCGCTATTCAACACCGCTGGTGGACAATATAGGAGTCCTCTCTACCGGGAAAACTCTTGATGTTGTTGCTTTGATGAGTCATCCTCTCGAAGATGCCTGGACCTTTGGTGCGAGTGCCACCTGGTACCTGCCTTTCGAGGGGCTTAAGAATACATATCTTAGTTTCGACTATTTCCGCACAGATTTTGTGAACCAGATGACAGTTGACTATGACCTCACTCCCGGGGCTATAGCCTTCTACAACGCAGCAGGCTCATATACAAACAATTATCAGCTGGATTTCAGTATTGAACCCATCAAGCGTCTGGTGTTTACTCTCACGGGTCGCTATACCGATGCCAAAATCAATCTCCAGGACCGTGGTTTGGTGGAAAAGCCTCTGAATTCCAAATACAAGGCTGTGTTCAATGCTCAGTATGCCACAAGGATGAACCGTTTTATCTTCGATTTCACGGCTTCTCTCAATGGCCCATGCAGGGTTTGGGACTTTATGAAGGCTTATGGCTATGAAAATGGTTATACTCAGGCATATCCTTTGCTGTATGCGCAGGTGACCTACAGAACAAAGAAGTTTGATTACTATATTGGAGTAGAGAACATTACGGACTATACCCAAAACTCTCCGATCATTTCTGCGGCCAATACTGCTTCTTCGGCTTTCGATGCCAGCTGTGTCTGGGGCCCTCTTATGGGTCGCCGATTTTATGCCGGATTCAGAATGACTTTGTGGAAAACATATTGATTATAAATATTAAAACATTTTGTGATATGAAAAAATTGACATTAGCTCTTATGGCAGCCGCCCTTCTTCTTTCTCCGGCTGCACTCAAGGCACAGAACACTGCCGATGACAACAAATGCTGCTCCAAGGCTGTTTGCGAAAAGCCTGCTGCAGAGAAAAAGGATAAGAAGGACAAGAAGAAAGCCAAGGACGAACTTGAGGTCAAGTTCAAGGTTAATCTTCACTGCCACAGTTGCGTTGAGAAACTCATTCAGAACGTAGGCTTTGAAAAAGGTGTCAAGGACATCGATGTGGAGCTCGAGAAAGGCATAGTGGAGATTGAGTACAATCCTAAAAAGACCAGCCCGGAGAAACTCCAGGCCGCAATCGAAAAACTCGGCTACACAGCCACCATCATCCCCGAAAAAGGCAAATGCTGCGACAAGTGCGACAAGGGTGCCGACAAGGCCTGCTGTAAAGACGGCAAGTGCGACAAAGCTGCTGACAAGGCCTGCTGCAAAGAAGGCAAGTGCGACAAGGCAGCTGACAAGGCTTGCTGCAAAGACGGCAAGTGCGACAAGGCTGCCGCAAAGGATGGCGCCGCTGACAAAGCCTGCTGCAAAGACGGTAAGTGCGAAAAGGCTGCTGACAAGGCCTGCTGCAAAGACGGCAAGTGCGACAAGGCAGAGAACGCTAAATAACGAAATCAGCTGCTAACGCTCAGGGACGGGTAAGGGGGATGCTCTTTGCCCGTCCCTAACTGATTATGCACCAGCCCTAATCTTCATCCCGCGTCTAAAGTGGTTTACACACGGATGGGGAGATTTGGGATCACGAGCAAAACCCTGTTTGTATTGCGAGGCAGCCAGCTCATGGTTTTCAGGCGATGCGCGCTGCGGCTTGTCCTGCGAAGTCGGTGATGGCCGGGAACTCGCTACGCTCAAACACCCCGGCCATTTATTCACCTCCTTCTTGGCCAAGCTGCGCTCGCGGATGGCCGCCTTGCGTCCATTGCTCGCGCAGTTCCCTTGCGCTGCAAGCCTTCCAGCCACGAGCCCGGCCGCCCCGCAGGACATATTTTCGTCATCAGCGAAATAAGGCCCTAATTTCGCTAAAATGAAGTATTTTCAGTCAAAATAGCAAAAAAAGGCCCTATTTTCGCTAAAATGAGGTCTCTTTCGGCAAGACCCTCAAGAACGCTTCCAATAGCATCACCGTGCGCGCTGCGGCTTGGCCTATGGCTCTTTTAGCAATTGCTCTGCGAGTCAGCCAGACTCATGGCTTTCAGGCGGATGCGCGCTGCGGCTTGGCCTGCGAAGTCGGTGATGGCCGGGAACTCGCTACGCTCAAACACCCCGGCCATTTATTCACCTCCTTCTTGGCCAAGCTGCGCTCGCGGATGGACGCCTTGCGTCCATTGCTCGCGCAGTTCCCTTGCGCTGCAAGCCTTCCAGCCACGAACCCGGCCGCCCCGCAGGACATATTTTCGTCATCAGCGTTCCCCTCATCTTTCTGTGCGTTCTTGAGGGCCTTGCCTTCAGAGACTCCTTCCCACTTCGCTACGCTTGTGGGCCCCTTCCTTCCTACGGCCTCCAGTCAACCCCTGACAGTCATAAGGCTCGGACAGTAAACGAAACTTAGTGATAACACCCAAAATTCAATATTTAACAGTAATTATCTATTAACCCGAGTCAACCAATCTCAGTAAAAGTCAAAATAGCGAAAAAAGGCCCTAATTTCGCTAAAATGAAGTATTTTCAGTCAAAAAAGCAAAATAAGGCCCTATTTTCGCTAAAATGAGCTCTCTTTCGGCAAGACCTCAAGTCCGCTTTCAACAGCACCGCCGTACCTGATGTTCCTAACAGCGAAAGTTATTCTGCCCGGTCGGCGCGCGGAGCCATCCACAGAGCTCAAGCGCGACGACAGTGCGCGGAAATAACTTTCGCCTGTAGCATGTTACTTAGGACAAGGCACACAGGGTTTTGCACCTGAGCCGCAGTCTGCACTCATTAGATGAAAATTTTTCATCTAATGAATGTATTTTGGATCAAGTCCAAAAGTATGTGTTTAGGCGTAGATATTCTGAAGTCTGAAGAGGA
>CAMGFA010000035.1 GCA_946055165.1 uncultured Bacteroidales bacterium | reverse complement strand
AACCAGTCCCGTAGCTACAACTCTGCTCAAGTCCCGCCATCTAAAATAACACCGGGGTATTTGAGCGCAGCGAGTTCCCGGCCATCACCGACTTCGCAGGACAAGCCGCAGCGCGCATCGCCTGAAAGCCACGAGCCTGGCTGACTGCAGTACACTTGAAGGACGCAGCAATAGTCAAAAAACCCCGGCCTTGTGAGCCGGGGCTTGAATATAAACTGCAGAATTACAGTGTACGCTTGATTTCAACGATGTGGAAAGCTTCAATCATATCGCCTTCCTTGATGTCGTTGTATCCGGCAATTCCCATACCGCATTCCTTGCCGGCACCAACCTCCTTCACAGAATCCTTGCCGATCTGCAGGGACGAAAGCTCACCGGTATAGATCACGATACCGTCGCGGATCAACCTCACCGAAGACTTGGCCACCATCTTGCCATCGCGAATGATACAACCGGCAATGGTACCCACCTTGCTGATTCTGAAGGTCTGCTTAACCTCGGCGGTAGCGATGACCTCCTCCTTCTTCTCAGGCTCGAGCATACCCTCGATACCGTCGCGCACTTCGTTTATACAGTCGTAAATCACGGAGTAGAGCCTGATTTCGATTCCCTCCTTCTCGGCCGACTTGCGGGCCTCCACCGAAGGACGCACCTGGAAGCCCACGATAACGGCATCCGATGCCTGGGCCAGCAGGATATCGCTCTCGGAGATGGCACCCACAGCCTTGTGGATAACATTCACCTTCACCTCTTCGGTAGAAAGCTTGATAAGGGAATCGGACAGAGCCTCCACAGAACCGTCCACATCGCCCTTGACGATGATGTTCAGCTCCTTGAAGTTGCCGATTGCGATACGGCGGCCGATTTCCTCGAGAGTCATATGCTTCTGGGTCTTGATGCCCTGGATGCGGATGAGCTGCTCACGCTTGTTGGCAATGCTCTTGGCTTCCTTTTCGTCGGCCATCACATTGAACTTCTCGCCTGCGGCAGGAGCACCGTTGAGTCCGAGAACCGATACAGGGGTGGAAGGACCAGCCTCGCTCACCTTCTGACCGCGCTCATTGAACATGCTCTTTACCCTGCCGAAGAAGCTTCCGCAAAGGATGCAGTCGCCAACGTGCAAAGTGCCGTCCTGCACCAGAATGGTTGCCAGATAGCCGCGGCCCTTGTCAAGGGACGATTCAATCACAGCACCGCTGGCAAGCTTCTTGGGATTGGCCTTGAGCTCGAGCAGATCGGTTTCGAGCAGCACCTTCTCCAGGAGCTTGTCCACACCGATACCCTTCTTGGCCGAAATTTCCTGACACTGGAATTTTCCACCCCAATCCTCAACGAGAATATTCATCTCGGAAAGCTGGCGGCGGATGGTGTCGGTATTGGCGCCCGGTTTATCTATCTTGTTGATTGCAAAAACCATAGGCACATTGGCAGCCTGAGCGTGATTGATTGCCTCTATGGTCTGCGGCATCACGGCGTCGTCGGCCGCAATTATGATGATAGCAAGGTCCGTCATCTGGGCACCGCGGGCACGCATGGCAGTAAAGGCCTCGTGTCCAGGGGTGTCGAGGAAGGTGATGTGACGGCCGCTCTCAAGTGTAACATTATAGGCACCGATATGCTGGGTAATACCACCTGCCTCGCCGGCAATCACATTCGACTTGCGGATGTAGTCCAGAAGGGAGGTCTTGCCATGGTCCACGTGACCCATCACGGTAACGATAGGCGGACGCTCAACCTTGTCCTCCTCGCGATCCTCCTCTACATTGGCATTGATTTCCTCGGTGATTCCGGCAGTCACGAACTCTACTGAATAACCGAATTCCTCGGCAACCAGCACCAGCGCCTCGGCGTCGAGCCTCTGGTTGATGGAAACCATAAGACCAAGACTCATACAGGCTCCGATTACCTTGTTCACCGGAGTATTGTTCATAAGAGTAGCAAGGTCGTTCACTGTAACGAACTCCGTAACCTTGAGCACCTTGTTATCTGCTGCAAGCTGAGCCATCTCCTCCTGGGTCTTGGCTGCTGCGGCATCGCGTTTCTCCTTGCGGTATTTGGCTCCGAAGTTGTTCTTCTTGCCCTCGTTCATTCGGGCATAAGTCTCTTTAACCTGCTTCTGGATTTCCTTCTGCATCTCCTCCTGCTGGGCTTCGGTGAGAATAGGACGGAAATTGCGGTCGTTGCCGCGCTGCCTGTTCTTCTTGCCCGAGCCGTTCTGCTGGGACTGTTCATTGCGGGCAGGCTTGGCCCTGTTGTTCGAGGCATTCTGCCCCGCCTTCTGCAAATCCACCTTCTGCTTGGAAATACGCTCGCGCTTCTTTCCGGACGGTTTCTTTTCGAACTGGCTGAGGTCTATCTTTCCCACCACCTTCAGGCTGGTGCCACCCTGCCCTGCCGGGGTTTGAGCAGGCTCCGATGGCTTGTTCTGAGGTTCTTTCTTCTGTTCTTCCCTCGCCGGTGCCTGAGTCTGCCTTTCTTCCTCTTCCCGAGGCTTGTCCTGCGGCTCCTGGACAGGAGCATCTTCCACAGGAGCCACCTCAACTGGCTTCTCTTCAACTACAATTACTTCAGGTTCTGGCTTTTCTTCCTCCTTTGGAGCCTCTTCAACAGGCTGCTCCACAACTGGTGTTTCCTCAAGGGCCGGCTGTGTTTGCTCAACTGCCGGAACTTCAGGCTTCACCTCCACAGCTTTCGGAGCCTCCTGCTTTGGAGGAGTCTGGGAAAGTGTGTTGGTCTTGATGGTCAGCGTCTGCTCCACTTCCTCCTCCTCGCTCTGCTCCTTCGCCTTGCGCGAAGTCTTCACAAGGATTTCGGAAATCTTGATATCCACCTCATCGGCTGCCTTCTTGGCTTCCATATCCTTTCCGAAAGCCTTGGCAAGCGACCTTTCCAGATCCTCAGTGAGGTCTATCTTGAAATTCGGATTTTCTTCCACAACGAGGCCTTCCGAAGATAAGTGTTTTACCAGATCGGCAATGCCCACATTGTATTGTCGCATTAATCTATTCAGTCTGATTTCTGCCATATATAACCCCTATTTTTAATGATTAATCTTCAAATTCGGCCTTGAGGATGGAAAGGACTTCTTCTACAGTCTCGTCCTCGAGGTCTGCCCTGCGGGCAATGTCTTCGGCATCGATGGCAAGCACATCCTTTGCGGTATCACAGCCGATGCTCTTGAGCTTGTCGATAACCCACTGGTCGATTTCATTTGCGAACTCGTCGAGTGCAACGTCCTCATCGTCCTCATCCTTAGGGATGTCACGCCATACTTCTATCTCGCGGTCAACGAGCATGCCGGCCAGAGCCACATTGCAACCGCCGCGGCCTATACCCTTGCGGACCTCATCCGGATGCATATAGACCTTGATCTTGTCTTCCGGAGTCTCGCCCATCACGATGTACGAAACCTTTGCAGGGTTGAGTGCACGCTGGATGAGCAGCTGAGGATTGGCCGACCACTGGATGACGTCGATGTTTTCGTTGTGAAGTTCACGGACGATACCCATAATTCGGCAACCCTTTACACCGATGCAGGCTCCGATAGGGTCGATGCGCTCGTCATAGGACTCCACTGCCACCTTTGCCCTTTCGCCCGGGATGCGGACCACCTTCTTGATGGTGATCAGCCCGTCGGCAATCTCCGGAACCTCCTGCTCGAAAAGCCTTTCGAGGAAAGCAGGATCGGTGCGGCTCAAGGTGATGTAAGGAGTGGTGTTGTTGCGCATCTCCACATTCTTGATTATTGCACGGACAGAATCGTTCTTCTTGAAATGCTCTCCCGGAATCTGCTCCTGCTTAGGGATGTGAAGTTCATTGCCGTCCTCATCGAGGATGAGCACTTCCTTGGACCAGGTCTGGTAAATCTCTCCTGTGTAGAGTTCACCCTTGCGCTCGGAGTATTTCTTGTAAACGTTGGCTTTCTCAATATCCATAATACGGCCCTGAAGGTTCTGGCGTATGTTGAGAATACCCCTGCGGCCGAAGGAGGCGAGGTCGAGCTTCTTGGTGTACTGGTCGCCGATTTCGTAATCATCGTCCCCGCTGTCGAGGCGCACCTGCTCGAGGGTCATCTCGGCGTGAGGATTCTGGACCTCCTCCACAATCTCGAAGTTCTGATAGATTTCACAAGTTCCTTTATCCACGTTCACGATTACGTCGAAGTTGTCCGACGAGCCGTAAGTTTTGGCAATCTGGGTAAGGAACACATCCTTGAGTACGCCCATCATCACCGGGCGGTCAATGCTTTTTTCCTCTTTGAAGTCCTTGAAGGCATCAATGAGAGTGATTACCGGTTCTTTTTCCATTTTATCTATTCTTTTATCGTTTTCAATATTTCATCGGCCTCTTCAGGAGAAAGGCCTGCGGAGCTCACCGTAAGGGAGTAGTCTTCGACATTGCGGTCGAAAGCAGCGAGAATGGCCCTGTGCACATATTCACAATCGGCCAGTTCCACCGGAGATGACTCGCGGTCTATGGTGATTTCAAAGACATTGTCGTCGTCATTGAAAGAGAGTTCCACAAGTTTGCACTCCCTCTCTGCGACAGCCTTGCCGAGTACGGCTTCAAATTCTGCTCTGTTCATAATCTCTTCTTTAATACAAAAATAGGCGGCCAACCGGCCTCCTATCTCTTTCACGCACGCAAAGATAGCAATTTTATTTCAAATAACAAATGCTCTCAGGGCCTTCGTTGAAAAGAAGGTCCATTATACTGAGCCCCGGCGTGAAGCCGAACTTATCCGAGAACACCTGCCAATAGGGTCTGCTCTGCCAGAGCGGCTCCTTTTTGGGAGACAGCAGATAGCGGTAGTCCTCCCCGGGGGCGCAATCGGCCGGAGGCACAAAATCCTCAGTAGCTATGAGTTGAGGGGCGATGCCGACTTTCTCGCAGAAAAAGCGCGTGATGCGCCAGTTCAGTTCCCACAGGGTCTGGGGTCTGCTTTCGAGTATGGCAAAAAGAGGATCTCTGTAATATTCGAAGAAAGGGGAACTGCTGTAGGCCGATTCAATAGCATATTCGCTGCGCCTGAGCCAGGGAGTGGAATAGTCCACCAGAATGCCGTCCATACGGCGGCAGCCATTGTGCTGCACCGGCACCCTCAAATCCTCGGGCCCGTTGGCCGTGAGAATGCGGCAACGGTTGCGCCAGGTCTGCTTGATATAGTTCTCGCAGGCCTCCACATAAACGACAGAGTACTTTGCAAGCAATGCAAAGTACTCTACAGGTGGAAAATATGCCGTGGAAACAAGCATTATTCTATAAAGCCCTTCTCGTCCATATTGTTTGCACGGACAATGCCGCGCTTGGAACTGCGGATGAAATTCACGATTTCTGCCTTCTCAGGAGTGTCCGGGAAACCGGCTTCCACTTTTGCAAGGGCATCGGTCACATTGTTGCCCTGATAGTAGATACTGTCGTAAATATCCTTGATGCTGCGTATGGTCTCTGAATCGAAACCCCTGCGGCGGAGTCCCACGAGGTTCACGCCCACAAAGCAGATAGGGTCGCGTCCGCAAAGTGCATAAGGCGGAATGTCCTTGTTGACCTTGCTGCCGCCGCCCACCATTGCGTGTGTTCCGATATGGGAGAACTGGTGCACCACAGTGCTGCCTCCGAGGATGGCCCAGTCATCGACATCGGTCTCGCCGGCAATGCCTACATAGCTTACCAGAATGCAGTGATTGCCCACACGGCAGTCGTGTGCCACATGTACATAGCTCATAATAAGGGTGTCGCTGCCGATTTTGGTGACTCCTTTGCCGCTGGCCTTAGTGCCGCGGTTGATAGTGGCGCACTCGCGGATATTCACTCTGTCGCCGATCTCGACATAGGTAACTTCACCGTCGAACTTGAGGTCCTGAGGGACGGCTCCCACAACGGCCCCCGGAAAGACCGTGCAGTCCTTTCCCATCTTCACATAGGAGAAAATGGTTGCATGAGGATAGATTATGCAGCCGTCTCCGATTTCAACATTGTCGTCTATATATGCATAAGGTCCAACTTCTACATTGTCCCCGAGCTTGGCGCCAGGATGTACCGTGGCGAGTGGATGAATCTTAACCATAGAATTAATTTTAAATAAGTTTCGCTACTTTGGTATTTATGCTGTGTCCCGGCTTGTAAGCCACGATTTTAGCTTTGAGGAAACCGCCCACAAGACGCAGGTCTCCAATGAGATCGAGCAGTTTGTGGCGGCCGCATTCATCGTCGAAATGCAGGTCCACATTGTTGAGATAGCCCTTTTCGGTGACCTTGAGTTCAGGATGGCCGAAAGTTTTTGCAAGTTTGGAAATTCTCTGCTCCGACACCGGTTTCTCCACAATCACAATCGCATTCTCCACATCGCCGCCCTTGATGAGGCCAAGACTTGCGAGAAGCTGGATTTCGTGCAGGAAACAGAAAGTACGGCAACAGGCCACTTCCTTTACAAAATCCTTGGAAGGGTCCCAGCTCACGGTCTGTACTCCCAGCACACGGGAGCCGAAATCGATGGTAACTTCGTAACTGGGCTCATCGGCCGGAGTCATCCTTATATATGAACCGGTCTTTTCGTCCTTGTAGAGAAATTCCTGTCCTATTTCTATGTATTGCCTTTCAGCTTCCTGCTCCAGCAGCCCGTCGGGGGCAATTGCCTCCACATAATATCTGGCGCTGCCGTCGAGGATAGGCATTTCCATATTGTCGATTTCCACGAGAGCGTTGTCCACTCCCAGACCGGTAAGAGCCGAAAGCAGGTGTTCGATTGTCATCACCGATGCCTTGCCTTTGGAGATGGTGGTGCTGCGGGCAGTAAGCGATACATTTGCAGCCACCGCCTCTATAAGAGCATCGTCCCCGAGATCGGTCCTTCGGAACACTATTCCGCTGTTCTGTGGAGCCGGGCACACTCGCACATGGCTGAATTTGCCGGTATGAAGGCCCTTGCCTTCGAAAGTGTATGAATTTTTAAGAGTCCTCTGTTTCATTTCTTCAGTCTATTCCTCCCCCGAGGCCTTGAATTTAACATACGCCCTCATATAAGTGCCGTGAGGTATGGCCGGCATACCCATAAGCACCGTTCCCGGCTTCCTTACATTGCCCACTACTCCGGCCTGTGCCGCAACAGTGGTCTTGTCGGCCACCTTGATGTGTCCGTTGATACCCACCTGGCCTGCGATGATGCAGTTCTTGCCCACCACGGCCGATCCGGCAATTCCGGAAAGGGCCGCCATCACGGTATTATCGCCCACCTGCACATTGTGTGCAATCTGGCAGAGGTTGTCTATCCTCACGCCATTGCCTATGATGGTCGATTCCATAGGGGCCTTGTCAACAGTCGTATTCGATCCGATTTCAACGTCATTGCCTATGACCACATTGCCCACGTGCTCAATCTTCTTCCAGGTGCCGTCGGGCTGGGGAGCATTGCCGAAGCCATCGTCCCCTATCACACAGCCGGAATGGAGAATGACACGGTCACCGATAACGGTGTTTGCGAAAATGGTGGTGCCGGGATAGATGATGCACTTGCTGCCAATCTTCACATTCTCCCCAATCGTGACATTGTCACAGATTTTCGTCATGTCCCCTATTTCGGTCTTCCTGCCCACAGTAACATAGTCGCCTATCCACACGCGCTTGCCGACTTTGGCGCTCATCGCCACACGGCAGCGGCCGCGGTGTCTTTTGTAGGATTTCTTAAGGGACGATACATAATCGAGCAACTGGGCGAGTGCGCTGTAGGCATCGTCCACCTTCAGCATTGTGCAGAATACGGGTTGTTGTGGATTGAAATCCCTGTTTACAAGCAGAATGCTTGCCTTGCAGGTATAAACAAAGCGTTCGTATTTAGGATTGGCATAGAAGCAGAGGCTGCCCGGCTTCCCGTGCTCAATCTTGGAAAAGGACGTTGCTACGGCATCGGGATTTCCATCCACGGTGCCGTGCAAGATATCGGAAAGTTCTTTAGCGGTAAATTTCATTTGAATCAGAAACGCCAGCCAAGAGTGAGTACTGCCTGCACAAGTTTGCTGCTGCTCGAAAACTGAGGAGCCTTGAGGTCGGCATAGTCATAATAAGGCTGGTAAATTGAAGAAGGTAAATATTTACAACTCAAGGCGAAGTCTGCAAAGAAGCTGCTGGCAGGATTGTAGCCGAAGCCCACTGACCAGCTTCTTGTCATATCCTTGAATGAGTAATTGTAGCGCGAGTCAATCGGCAACTGTTCTCTTCCAAGGTAGTAGTCATCGTCGTAGTCGTAGTAAGTGACAGTACTGCCGTCCGGGTTGACATAATACTTCTCCGGGCTTGTCAAGAGTGTGAAACCTCCGCGGAGCATGAAACTCGGGGTAACATTGAGCTCCACACCGGCACGCAGATTGTGCTGCAGGCCCAGGAAAGCATTGAGGGCAGTGTTTGTAAAATCGTAATATCCGTCAGAGTATATGTCTGAATATGAAACTACACCGTAATCAGTAAGGGAATAGTCCACGCTGAGCATTCCGAACTGTCCGAAAGTGTAGGCAATGCCGAAATCGAACTCCTGAGGGCTCACCATGGAATAGGTGTATGTTCCCTTCTCTCCGTTGCCGGAATAGGTGGTTCCGTTATCGTAACGTACAAGGCCGCTATGGCACCAGTTCTCTTCTATCTCATAAAGGGAAGGGGTCTGGTAGGCAAAGCCCAGCCTCAGGTTGTAGCTTGGAAGCCAGATGAAACCCAGCTTGCCGTAGATTCCGGCTATTGAAGCGTTGTAGTTGTACTGATAGGTGGCATTGCTGAAATAGGTGTTCTCAACATGGCCGTTTGTATATGTGAACTGCACCGGGAACTCCTCAGGCACCTGCGCAACCTCGGAAAAACTCTCCACTGTGGAGTAGCTCATAAAAGGCATTGCGAAATTGAAGCCGAGATAGAACTTGTCGTTGAAATTCATCGCCATATTCATTACAAGGTCGTTCTTGCTTCCTACAACAGTACGGCTGGAGCGCTGGCTCAAATCACCCGGAACATAATGATCTCCGGTATCGGTAAGCACCTCTGTGCAACCCACGTATTTCTTTCCGCTGCCGTAGGAATTGATAAGACCAACCTTGTAACCCATTGCAGCATCCCACAGATGTGAGTACTCGCTGCTGTCGTAGAAGGAAGGCGAACCGAGAATGTCGCTGCTGATTCCGTTCACGGCATTGGCCATTTCGGCAAACTTGGAGGAAGTTCCATTTATTCCCTCTCCGTAATATGTGGAGAAATAATTGTTTGTGGTATTCGAAATAATGGAATAGGTAATGCTCTTGAGGGAGGAGCCATAATTTTCGTACCTGATTGCAATGCCTACATTCGGCAGCAGAAAACGGCTGCCTGAGGTCCTGTACGGATTTTGGAACTCCGATTCCGATGAGAGGGCGAATGAGGTGAGGCTTGAAAAGATGCTCATCGCCGGACTTATTGTGAACTGGGAGTAGCCGGCAACTGCAGCACCTGCAGGATTGATTCCCACGGAGCCGAGGTCGCAGCCCACAGCCGTGACCGCATTGCCCATACCCAGGCTTCTGGCCGAACCTGTATAGTCGTTGCCCCCGAAAAGCAGGGCTTCACTCAAGCCCTGTGCCGGGAGAGCCGTGCAGCAAAGCACGAGCGCCAGAGACAGTATGATATTCTTTTTCATTTCAATTCAACTTTTTTATCTGCGCCCCGATGAACCGCCTGAACTGCGTGAAACGCTTCCGGATGAACTTCTGGACGAAGAACCGGAATAGCTGCTTCTGGACGAAGACGAACTGTTCCTGTATGAAGAGTTCGATCCTGATTGGTATGAGGACCGTGAACTGCTACCGTTATAAGATGCAGAAGAGGAGCTTCGCGTTGCAGAAGAAGAACCTGAAACAGTGCTTGAAGCCGATGTTCTGCGATATGAGGTCTGAACCCCGCTGCGGGAGCTTGAAACTGCTCGGCCCGAAGCAGAGGAAGACTTGACTTCCGTGTTCACGCTGGCCGTTCTTACAGGACTGCCCGATGCAGCACTTGGAGTGCGCACGCGTGAGGAGCCAAGGGCGCTGCCTGCAGCATTGAACCCGTCCCCGCGCCTTGCTCCCGGAACACCGGATGAAAGCATTGAAGAACCGGCGTGAGGCGTGTATTTGCCGCGGTCGTAAGTGTAGTGGATGTGGCTGTGATGCCAGTGGTCATGATACCAAGGGTCGTACCAGCCGCAATACCAAGGGTCATAGTACCATGGTCCGTGATGATGGTAGCCGTAGTACCAAGGGTCGTACCAGCCACGGTACCAAGGGTCATAATAGCCGTATGGTCCCCTGTACCAAGGATCGTAGTACCAGGAACGGTAAGGATAGTACCAGGACGAAGTCAGGGCAAGCGGGGCAAAACCGAGATAGATATTGACATCGGAATCGGTACCGCTGTACCAGCCGTATTCGTCCTTGAGAAGAATCAATGTGTCTTTTACGGGAGCTGCAGTCCTTTGTGAAAGAGCTGTAGTATTTTCACTGACTGCAGTACTCTTATAGTAGATTCCGTCCTGGAATCTGGCGCTGTCGGCATAAGAGCCCGCCGTGCCGCACGAAACTGCCGCGCAGCACAGGAGTAGCAAATAAATAAAACTGCGTTTCATAGTGAATCTCCTATTATAAAAATTTGTATCTTTGCACGCAATAATCGTACCACCCAAAAGGAGGGTATTTGCAGTGCAGCCTGCAATAATACGCATTTTATCGCAAATTAACAATTATATCAGATATATGGCAAAAGAATTAACTAGCAGGAACGAGAATTACTCTCAATGGTATAATGACATAGTGGTCAAGGCGGACCTTGCCGAACAGTCGGCAGTGAGGGGTTGTATGGTAATCAAGCCATACGGCTACGCAATTTGGGAAAAGATGCAGTCTCTGCTCGACGCGGAGTTCAAGAAAAGCGGCGTACAGAACGCCTATTTCCCTCTCTTCATTCCGAAATCCTTCTTCAGCCGCGAGGCCGAACACGTGGAAGGCTTTGCCAAGGAATGCGCAGTCGTAACCCATCACCGTCTTATGAACGACCCTGAAGGCAAGGGAGTTGTAGTGGATCCCGATGCCAAACTCGAAGAAGAGCTCATAGTGAGACCTACCTCCGAAACCATTATATGGAGTGTTTACAAGAACTGGATCAAATCCTGGAGAGACCTTCCTATCCTCTGCAACCAGTGGTGCAATGTGGTACGCTGGGAAATGCGCACGAGGCCTTTTTTGAGGACAGCCGAGTTCCTCTGGCAGGAAGGCCACACGGCACACGCCACATCAGAAGAGGCCCAGGCCAAGGCAGAAGAGATGGTCCATGTCTATGCCGACTTTGCCCGCAATGCAATGGCAATGCCTGTTGTAGTTGGCCACAAGAGCCCTAACGAGCGTTTTGCCGGAGCTCTCGACACCCTTACCATCGAGGCCATGATGCAGGACGGAAAGGCCCTGCAGGCAGGAACTTCACACTTCCTGGGACAGAATTTCGCCAAGTCATTCGATGTGAAATACACCGACAACGAGGGCAAGGAACAGTATGTATGGGCCACCTCCTGGGGCGTGAGCACACGTCTTATGGGAGCCCTCATAATGGCCCACTCCGATGACAACGGCCTTGTTCTCCCTCCTGTTCTTGCTCCTATTCAGGTAGTTATGGTGCCTATCTACAAAACGGCCGAAGAGCGCAGCGCCGTTCTCGACAAGTTCGAAGACATCAGAAAGGAACTCGAAGCCCTTGGCATAAGCTGCAAGATCGACTCCCGCGACACCCTCCGTCCGGGCTTCAAATTTGCAGAATGGGAGCTCAAGGGTGTTCCTGTACGCATTGCGATGGGAGCCCGCGACCTCGCAAACGGCACAGTAGAAGTGGCCCGCCGCGACACCCTCAGCAAGGAGACCCTCTCTGTCGAAGGCATCGGCGCACATATCAAAGACCTGCTCTCTGAAATCCAGGAGAACATCTATAATATAGCTCTGGAAAGACGCGACAGCCGCGTCCGCAAATGCGACTCCTGGGAAGAATTCAAGACCGAAATCCAGAAAGGCGGCTTCCTCCTCTGCCACTGGGACGGCACGGCCGAGACCGAGCAGAAAATCAAGGACGAGACCAAGGCAACCATACGATGCATCCCTGTGGACAGCTTCGTATGCGAAGAGAAAGGCTTCGACATTTATTCAGGTAAGCCTTCCGAGAGGCGCGTAATTTTCGCAATCTCTTATTAATCAATAGAACAGCGCACAATGAAGAAAAGAATCATAATCCTCGCCGCCCTTGCATTCTGCTGTCTGGGCGCAAAGGCTCAGGACGCTGTGAAGCAGGCCGCAACCGATGCAGCCACAGCTCTTTCCGAAGCTCCTGAAATTGATGCGGAACCCGTTAAGCCGCGCTATTGGAGCTACTCCGCAAAACTTGGGGTGGGCTTCGATATGACCAGCCTCAGCAACTGGGCTGCGGGCGGTTACAACACCACAGCACTCAAGAGCAGTCTTGATACCAAAGCCGATTACCACAAGGACCTCACCAGCTGGACCAACCGTCTGCAGCTCGACTACGGCTTCCTTACATCGGCCGACAAGAAAGGTGTACGCCAGAAGACAAACGACCGTATGTATCTGGAAAGCAACTGGGCATACAGAACATCCAAGGAATCGAAACTGAGCTATTCGGCATCGTTCAACTTCCGCAGCCAGTTCACCGACACTCCGGCAGAGTACCTGCAGGACGAAAACGGCAACTGGTACGAAAACGGAATCAAATCGGGCTTTATCTCTCCGGCCTACACCGATATCTCTCTTGGTATCCGGTGGGTGCCCAGCACCTGGTTCAACGTGAACATCTCCCCTCTCACCGGAGGCTTCACCATCTGTACCAACGAGCTGCTGAGGAAGAGCTACGGTATGAAACTGCGCTCCGACGAGCTGGACCCGGCGTTGGGATCGTCCTACAAGAGCGCCCTCTTCCAGTTCGGTGCCCAGGTGAAGGCCAACCTCAAGCTCGTGATCAACGAGAACTTCACCTACGAAACGCAGGCCGTTGTCTTCACAGACTACCTCAACGAACCTTATGTCCGCATCAACTGGGACAATGCCATTGTATGGCAGCTCAGCCGCTTTGTGCAGTTCTCCTTCAAGACCTGGCTCATTTCCGATCCTAACGTAACGGTGACCACGGCAAGCGGAGAAGCCAAGAAGGGCGCAGTGCAGTTCAAGGACTATCTTTCCTTCAACTTTACCTACACCTTCGAAAGAAAGTAAAACTTATTCAATATGAGACTTTTGCTCGCAGTCAGCGGAGGCATTGACTCTATGTATATGGCAGAAAAGGCGCTCGAGGGCGGCCTTTTCGCCGTTTGCGGGCCCTGTGAAGAGTTTGCGGTGGCCCACTGCAATTTCTGCCTGCGCGGGGAGGAAAGTCTCGGGGACGAGGAATTTGTGCGCCATTGGTGCAGGGAGAAAGGCCTGGCCTTCTTCTGCCGGCGCTTCGAGACAGCGGAATATGCTTCAGCAAAGAAAATCAGCATTGAGATGGCGGCGCGGGAACTGCGCTACGGCTGGTTCGAAGAACTGTGCCGGGAAAAGGGCTTCGATGCCACGGTTCTGGCCCACAATGCCGACGACAATGCCGAAACCTTGCTGCTCAATATGTTGCGCGGCTGCGGAAGCCAGGGAATGAAGGGAATGTCCGCCGACAGCGGAGCCTTCCCGCAGCGTCTTTTGAGGCCGATGCTTTCCCTCTCAAGGGAGGAAATACGCTGTTACATGGAGCAGAAGGGGCTCAAATGGAGGGAAGACAGCAGCAACTCCACCAACCTCTACAAACGCAACTGCATAAGGCACAAAGTATTGCCGGTATTCAAGGAACTCAATTCCTCCTGCCTTCAGACCCTGGCCTCAGATATGAAGCATATTGCTGAAGTCCACGGTATTGCAGAGGATTTCTATCAAAAGGAGCGGTACATTTTCCGGATGTCGGATTCTGCCTTATGGAGCTGCAATATAGAGGAATTGCTTTCTGCACCCCACTGGAAATACCTGCTTTTCAGAGAATTGGAGCAGTACGGCTTTGGCCCGGCTTCAATTGACGGGCTTGCGGAACTGCTTGAAAGCGGACGGACCGTGAGCGGAAAGGAATTCAACAGTCCCCAAGGCTTCCGGCTGGCAATAGGCCGTGGAAGCCTGCATCTGGCCGAAAACTCAAGCCCGAAAAGCGCTCCACAGCTGATTGAAATAGAAGGGGAAGGTGAATACGAAGTGGCCGGAAGACGCTTCAAAATCAGCATCGGCCCTTGTCCCGAATCCCTTGTCCCGCCGCAGGGCAGCCTTTATTTCGCTTTGGACTTCCCGTTCGTGCTGCGCAGCTGGAAAGCGGGAGACTGGATGCAGCCGCTGGGGCTCAGAGGCCGCAAGAAAATAAGCGATATGTTTGTGGACCTCAAGATTCCGGCTTTCGAAAAAGACAAAGCGGTGGTGCTGGCCCGAAATGCCGAAGAAAGCGAGGTTCTGGCACTTCTGCCGCTGAGAATAAGCGAAAAAGTGAAAATAAAAAAGTCGCAGACTGCGAAAGTACTCACAATCAGCGAACTATAACTTTTCTATAGGCCAGTCTTTCCAGTTCCAGGCTAGCGCCGATTCGGAAAAATACGCTGTAAGCCCGCGCCAGACAATAGAAACCCGTGGAAGTCTGGGGCTCGATGTTCTCGTGCCTTATCAAAGCCAGGCAAGCCTGGGAGCAGGAAAGGAGCAGCTGCGAAAGGGCATCGGCCTGAGACTTGTCAAGGCCCAGCTGGTCGAATACAATGTGCTCGTCCATATCGTCCCAGCCCTTGCTGCCGTAATAGGAGGTGTAGGGGTCGGAGCAGTGGCGCTCCCAGTTGCGGTCCCAGTTGTTGGCAACGCCCATCCCGAGGTAAGCCGCCCAGGCAAGGGAGGCATCGGGCCAGGAATTGAAATTCTCCACCGCATCGGCAATATAGTCCTTTATGAATGAGTCCCACACCTGCTCGAGGTCGGGGCTTTCGAGCAGGCCGCCATCCAGATGGCCAAAGCCTTTGCACAGGCGCAGAAGGCCGTCCTGCAGGGTTTTTTCAAAACTGTCGAGAAATTGTATGTCGTCCATTTTTAAGCTTGATTTCATTTTGTGCGCAAAAATAGTATTTTTGTAGGAATTATGGACTATACATCACTGATGAGTTGCAGGATTCGCAGGATTCTGCTTATCTGCAACAACTACGACAGCTTCTCCCTGGAGGAGGACGGGCGAATAGAAAGCCTGATTGAAAGCGAGTACAATGAACTCAACCTCTCCAATCCGCCTTCGATAGTGAGGGTGGAAAGCACTCTTGACGCATTGGAGTTGCTGAATAAAGGGGAGCGCTTCGACCTCGTGCTCACAATGTACAATGTGGGAGAGTTGAGCGTATTCGACTTTGCGCACAAGGCCAAAGAACTCTGCCCCAATATGCCTCTGGTGCTCTTGAGCGGTTTCGCGAAGGAGATTTTCCGGCAGATGGACGAGCGCGACTGCTCAGACATTGACCATATCTTCTGCTGGAACAATTCCACCGACCTCATTATAGCCATAATCAAGCTGATTGAAGACAGCCAGAATGCCGAGAAGGACATCCTGCACTACGGAGTGCAGGCCATACTGCTGGTAGAGGATTCCGTGCGCTACTACTCCACCTATCTTCCAGCCCTGTACAACATAGTCCTTCACCAGAACAGCTCCTCCGTGCGCGACGCCCTCAACGAGCAGCAGATGATGGCGCGCAAGCGTGCAAGGCCCAAAATCCTTATGGCCAAGGATATGGACAGCGCAGTGGAGCTTTTCGAAAAATACCGCGAAAACCTTTTGGGAGTGATTACCGACGTGGGTTTCGTGCTCCACAAAGGCGACCGTAGAAAAGACGAGAAAATAGACGCCGGTGTGGAACTCTGCCATCTGATCAAGAGCCAGGCCCCAAAGATGCCCATCCTTATGCAGTCTTCGCAGGAGTCGATGCGCAAAACGGCCGAGCAGCTCAAGGTGGGCTTCATACTCAAATCGTCCAAAACCCTTACCTACGAGCTGGCCGACTACATAGGCCGCGAGTTCGGCTTCGGGGATTTTGTGCTCTGCGAACCGAAAACCGGCCAGGAAATAGCACGTGCCAGCGATCTCAAAGAATTCGAGCAGGTAATATCCTCCATCCCGGCCAAGTTCTTCCGCTATTTCTCCGAGAGCAACTATCTCTCCAAATGGCTCTTCGCAAGAGGCCTCTTCTCCATTGGCAAGGTTGTCCGCTCCTTCCAGCTCGAAGACTTCCCCGACATAGAGGAAAACAGGCGCAGGGTGGTGAATCTGGTGCACGATTTCCGTGTGAACCAGGCGCTTGGAGTTGTTGCCAAGTTCGATCCCCTTTCCTACAACGATGCCATCTGCTTCTCCTCGGTGGGCAAAGGCTCCATGGGCGGCAAAGCGCGTGGACTGGCCTTCCTCAACCATATACTCAAGAAATACGACCTCTACGACCAGTGGGACGGAGTGAGGGTGATGCTTCCAAAGACCCTCGTGGTGAACAGCGAGTATTTCGAGCGTTTCATCATTGAAAACGGGCTCAAATATGTAATCAACTCCGAGCTCAGCGACGAGGAAATCCTTTCCGAATTCGTGGCATCGACCCTTCCTGAAGAACTGCTCAAAGCCCTCAAGGTCTTTATCCACAACAGCGGCAAGCCTCTTGCCATAAGGTCTTCTTCGCGTTTGGAAGATTCTTATTACCAGCCTTTTGCAGGAGTCTATTCAACCTATATGATTCCTCATACCGAGAACGAGGACCAGCAGCTCCGACTGCTTTCCAAGGCAATCAAGAGTGTATATGCGAGTGTTTTCTTCTCTTCTTCGCGCCGATACATCACTTCGGCCGCAAATGTGATTTCAGAGGAGAAGATGTCCGTCGTGATTCAGGAAATCTGCGGAAGTGTCCAGGGGAACTGCTACCTGCCTACCATTTCCGGCGTGGCCCGTTCGAGCAACTACTACCCTGTTGGCCGCGAAAAAGCTGAGGACGGCATTATCAAAATTGCCTACGGACTGGGCAAGGCCGTGGTCGATGGCGAGCAGGTGCTCAGGGTGTGCCCTCGCCTGCCGAAATGCGCCATCCAGACCTCAACTCCGGAGCATACCATGTCCGATACGCAGCAGGTAATCTACGCCCTCGACCTGCAGGCCGAAGGTTTCAAGACTTCCATAGACGATTCTGTAAATCTCCGCAAACTCAGCGTAAGGGACTGTGAATCATTCTCCTCCCTTGCCAAAGTGGCCAGCACCTGGGACAGGGAAAACCAGCGCATTGTGGATTCCGTGTGGTGCAAGGGCCCGCGCTTCATTACCTTTGCCCCTGTACTCAAATACAACACCTTCCCTCTCACAGACATCTGCAGGCGGCTTATGGACATCTCCAAACAGGAGATGAAGTGCGATGTGGAAATAGAATTTGCTGTTGACATGGATGTTGAAGAGGGCAGCAGTGCCATATTCAATGTGCTGCAAATCAGGCCTATCAGCGTGGACAGCCGCAACAGCGACATCAATTGGAGCGAACTCGAGCCAAGAGAGGAAAGCCTGCTTCTGAAATCGTCCTGCGCTCTTGGAACCGGGCACATAGAGGGCATCCGCAATGTCATCTATCTCAAGCAGGACAGCTTCGACATCCTGCATACCAGGGAGATGGCCGATGCCCTGAGCCGGCTCAACGCCCAGATGCAGAGCCGCAGCGAGGGATACCTTCTCATCGGCTTCGGCCGCTGGGGTTCAAGCATAGACAGTTTGGGAGTGCCGGTGAAATGGAGTGACATCACCGAGGCCAAGGCCATTGTGGAATGCTCGCTGCCTAAATTCAGGGTGGATCCAAGCCAGGGCACCCATTTCTTCCAGAATATGACTTCCTTCAATGTGGGCTACATCAATGTGGACCCTTACGGCAAAGGCGACGACATGCTCGATTTCGGAAAACTGGATGCGCTGCCGGCCGTTTGGGAAGACAAATACCTGCGCCAGGTGTGTCTGGACAAGGATCTGGAAATAATTGTGGACGGGAAGAATTCCCGCGCCCTCATTCAGCTGGCTCAGGATTGAAAACGCTCTCCGGCAAGGCTCTGCAGTTGTAGCACGATGCCATCGATTCGCCATAGGCTCCGGCGCTGCGTATTGCGAGCAGGTCGCCGCGGCGGCATCGGTCAATAGATGCAGATTTGAGAAAGACGTCGGAACTCTCGCAGACCGGCCCCACCACATCGTAAATTTCCTCGGCTTCGTTGGAGCTGAGGTTTTCAATTCTGTGATAAGCCTTGTACAGGGCAGGTCTTATGAGCTCTGTCATTGATGCATCGACAATGGCGAACTGGCGGCTGCTTCCCTTCTTGACATACAGCACTTTGCATATCAGGCTGCCGCAAGGGGCCACCACGCTGCGGCCCAGCTCGAAATGAAGAGTGGTGCCTTCCGGCAGATGCAGGTGCTTTTTGAAGGTGGAGAAATACAGCTCAAAGTCGGCTATGGGGAGATGGTTCGGGTGCTCGTAATTTATGCCCAGACCTCCGCCCACGTTTATGTCGCCCAAGGGCAGATGCTTGATTTCCAGACTCTTGGCAAGGGAGTTGATTCTGTTGCACAAGGCCACGAAATCGCTCATGTCCAGAATCTGCGAACCTATGTGGAAATGCAGGCCTTCGTAACTTATGTTCGGCAGGCTGAGGGCCAGTGTGAGTACCTGCTCCAACTGCTCGTAACCTATGCCGAACTTGTTTTCCGCAAGCCCGGTAGTAATATTCGCGTGGGTGTGGGCGCCGATATCGGGGTTGACCCTGAGGCTGATATGGGCTGTGCGGCCCATACGGCAGGCAATCTCGGAAATAACCTGCAGTTCGGCCGCAGACTCGACATTGAATCGGCCGATACCCTCTTCCAAAGCCAGCTCAATCTCCCAATCGCTCTTCCCCACCCCGGCATATACTATGTCCCCGGGCTTGAAGCCGGCGGACAAAGCCGCGCGGATTTCTCCTCCGCTCACGCAGTCGGCTCCCAGGCCGGATGCTGCTATGGTTTTGAGAATCACAGGATTGAAATTGGCCTTCACGGCATAGTGCACCTTAGCCTTCGGCAATTTGGCGCTCTGGCTCTTTATGCAGTCGAGGGTGCGGCCAAGGAGTTCGAGGTCGTAGTAGTAGAACGGGGTGTGTCTGAGAGCAAACTGCTCTATGGGAAAACTGCCTTTAAGCATTTTCGAAAAGGCATTTGCTCAGTGAGCGCAAAGCGCGATTCTTGTCCTCTTCCTTGACGAGGAAAGAGATGTTGTTGTTGCTTCCTCCATAAGAAACCATACGCACGGGGATGTCGGTCATGGCCTCCATGGCCTTGGACTCGAAACCGACATTCTCCCAGTCCATATCGCCCACGACGCAGACTATGCACATGTCCAAATCCACGCTCACGGTGCCGTATTTCTTGAGGTCGTGTACTATTTCATTGAGGTGCAGTGTGTTGTCAATGGAAACCGAGACTCCCACCTCGGAGGTGCATATCATATCTATGGATGTCTGGTAGCTCTCGAAAATCTCGAAGACCTTGCGCAGAAAGCCATAGGCCAGAAGCATACGGGACGACTTTATCCTGATTGCAGTGATATTGTCTTTTGCTGCTATTGCCTTGATGCTGGCGCTTTCCTTGACATTGTTGATTATTGTGCCTGGGGCATCGGGGTCCATCGTATTGAGCAGACGGACAGGGATATTGGCGTACTTGGCCGGCTGGATGCAGGTAGGGTGCAGGATTTTGGCCCCAAAGTAGCCGAGTTCGGCGGCCTCATCGAAATGCAGGTGGCGCACTGCGCTGGTGCCCTCGACAATGCGGGGATCGTTGTTATGCATTCCGTCTATATCGGTCCAGATCTGGATTTCCTCAACTCCGAGGGCGGCTCCGACAAGCGAGGCTGTGTAGTCCGATCCTCCGCGCAGGAGATTGTCCACCTCGCCGTGCAGGTTGCGGCAGATGAATCCCTGGGTAATGTACAGAGGTGCATCAGGCTTGGCTGCCATCAGTTCCTTGAGGCTGTTTTGGATGAACTCCGCATCGGGCTCGCCCTGGGAATCCTTTTTCATGAAATCGAGGGCATTGAGCAGAACAGGATTGAGTCCGCACTGCTGGAGATAGAAAGTCATAAGATTGGTGGAAAGCAGCTCACCCTGGGCCACGATGAGTTTCTCTTCGGTGGAAGAAAAAAGGTTCTTCGCGAAAGTGCGCAGGTAATCGAACACTCCGTGAACAAAATTCTGCGCCTTCTCCAGATAATCCTCTTTGTGGAAGAGCCCCTTGCAGTGCCTGAGATAGCTGTCTTCCATACGGGCTATGGTCTCGCAGGCTCCGTCCGGATTCTTGTTGTAAAGATAGTCCGATATTTCTATGAGGCTGTTGGTGGTACCCGACATTGCGCTAAGCACCACAAAATTACCTTCTTCCCTTGTAATGAGGTCCGCTACGTGCTTGATCCTCTCTACGGAACCCACCGAGGTTCCTCCAAACTTCATTACTTTCATATATCCCCTAATACTCTATTTTGTCTTCTTTTTCATCCCACTTGCGGAAAGCGCCGAGGGCCTCGTCCCTGAGAAAATGCTCACACTTGATGGAGCGCTGCTCATAAGGGAGGTCAAGCTGGTCGTAAATGAAGGAATCGTCAAAATCGATGTCCTTGGCATCGTGCTTGGTGTTGGCATAGCACAGCCTCTTTATTCTGGACCAGTAAATGGCGCTCAGGCACATCGGACAAGGTTCGCAGGAACTGTAGATGGTACAGTCGTCGAGCTCGAAGGTGCCGAGCTTCTGGCAGGCTGCGCGGATGGCACATACCTCGGCGTGGGCCGTAGGGTCGTTGTTTGGCACTACCCTGTTCACGCCAGTTGCCACGATTTCCCCGTTCCTCACGATTACGGCACCGAAAGGGCCGCCGCCATTGTCAACGTTATCGGACGAAAGCCGGATGGCTTCCCTCATGAATTCAGCATCCTGCTGAGTATAGTCTCTGCTTTCTGCAAGTTCTTTTTTACAAGTCATATCAATTCAAATTTCGCAAGTTATCAATTATATAGTGTTTGGCAAGGCGAAACAATAGTTTAGCTTGTAAAATTAAGAAAAAAGCGCATAAAAACAAAGGGGCGGCTGCTGAGGCCGTCCCTGAAAAACAGAATTATAAATGTTGAGATTAATGAATTTCAATCTCACGTTTTGCCGGGGTCTTGACTACCACCTCTTTCTTTGGCAGAGTGATGGTAAGAACACCGTCGTTCATTGAAGCGCTTATGCCGTCGAGTTCAACCTCTTCCGGAATGATGAAGGTCTGCTGGTAAGAAGCGTAAGAGAACTCCCTGCGGAGGTAATTCTTCTTGCTCTTCTTCTCGTCCTCCTTTTTTTCTAATTTGATGCAGAGTTCGTTGTCGTTCTCGATGTGGATGCTGAAGTCACTCTTGGACATGCCAGGAGCAGCAAGCTCAATCTGGAAGTCCTTCTCGTTTTCGACTACATTGATTGCTGGTGAAGCAAAACGTTTGGCTGGGGTAAGACCCATAAAGTCATCGTCGAAAAGCTCGTTGAAAATACTTGGAAGCCAATTCTGATTCCTTGTAGCGTAAACTGATGGTAACATAATCAAATCTCCTATAATTTTATATTGTTTTACTTTTCTCTTCCGTCTTTCTGGCGGATTCGCATTAATATATGGCAAAGTGCAGACCATTTGAATTTGCGGGACCATTTTTGCCAAAATGTCAGTAAATTATTGAAAATTAAGCATTTATACTGACATAATGACAAATATCCACGACTTTTTGTCTCAAAGTTGTGAAAATTATTTTGCAGAATTGAAAATTATACTTACCTTTGCATTCCACATCGCGGGGTAGAGCAGTTGGTAGCTCGTCGGGCTCATAACCCGGAGGCCGGAGGTTCGAGTCCTTCCCCCGCTACAATTTCAGCGCAAGTAGCAGATTATCAAGCACTTGCGCTGATTTTTTATATAATGCGTCGCCAAATTGTCGCCAAAACATTTCGGGTTGAGCTCTGCGAGTCGGCCGGACTCATGGCTTTCGCTAAAATGAAGTAATTTGAGTCAAAATAGCAAAAAAAGGCCCTATTTTCGCTAAAATAGCGCCGTAGCTAAACCAGTCCCGTAGCTACGACTCTGCTCAAGTCCCGCCATCTAAAATAATGGCCACCTGTCAGGATACATCGAG
>CAMGFA010000034.1 GCA_946055165.1 uncultured Bacteroidales bacterium | reverse complement strand
ATCGAAAATTCTGCGATTTCAGACTCCACTATCAGAAAGGTCTCATTGATTGGCCATACAGCCATATCGCGTTGAGCCTTATCACACACTTCGGGAAGTCCTTCAATAAATAAGTATGGAGCACCCTGACCCTGATTCCCATTTCTGTGTGAAAAACGGCATTACTCTCGACAGAGCTTTCAGGCGGGTGCCCGCTACTAATCTGTTAGACAGGCATGAAAGTCATTGCATTCTGCTGTACTCCTGGTAGTCTATCCTTTCTCCGCCCTTGAGCGTGACCCAGGTGCTGAAACTGCGGGAGTTCTCCTTGAGAACGATGACCCTGCCTCCGTTGGGGATGTCGTTGTAAACGGTGTCACCACCAGAGTATCGGCCATAGGCAAGCATAATGCCCCTGTTGTTGATGGTGTAGTCGTTGTTGTGGTCGTGGCCGCAGAATACGCCCATCACGTCGCCGCACTCAAGCATGGCATTGAAGAGGCCGCTGTTGAGCTCGGGGTCGCAAACAGGCTCTCCATAAAACCCCACGCGGGGCAGTTCGGCCCTGTATTCCGGGAAAGGGATGTGCAGGAAGGCCAGGCTTGGCACAGGTTCTCCGCCATTGGCAGCGGTGTATGCTTTGCTGGTCTGGTAATACCAGCACACCTGGTCGGTATGCACCGGCTCGTACATCTTGTATTCATAAAGATAGGTGCCGGAATCGAAGAGCCAAAGAAGACTTGCTATTTTGTCCGATCCGTGGGAGAGAATTTCCACCGTGTAGTCGGGCGATGGATTGTCACCCCTGTCCGGGAAGAGATTGCCGGGAACCGTCCTCACGAGGTCGTAGAGTTCGGTGTTTGTCTTGTCCCAGTTGTCATCGTGGTTGCCGAAGCAGATGGCAAAAGGCAGTCCACGGCGGGTAATGTGGGAAAGCATGTCGAGATAGGCGGAATCGGCCGGAGGAGCATAGATGAGGTCGCCGGTAAAGACCACCAGGTCGGGTTTCTCGAAATCCAGAAGTTCCTCCATCCTCTCGAGCATAATGTCGCTGCGGGAGTCCTTGTAAACATAATGGAGGTCGGTGAACTGAAGAATCCGGAACTCCCCGTTCTCATCGAAGCGCAACACGGGCCTATTGTCCTTTACGGAAGTGCAGGCGCAGGCAAGCGCACAAAGAGCAATCAAAAAGTATCTTTTCATCTTGCAAAACTATCTAAATATTTGGAATAATCAATGAAAAGCTGGCGTGTTCTGTCCTCCCCTACCTGAAAATCCGATTCGGGGTCGGGCAGGCAATTGCTGCAACAGCCGCAATACATAGTGCGAATAATGCTTTTATCATATTGTACAAAATAAAGAATTGTGTTATCAGTCAGTGTCTCTATCCTTAATAACGTTGTAAAATCAAAAAGTACTTTACCGACTGAAAATTATTTAATTTTGGAACTATGTATTTTGCAGGATGAAGGAGTACCATATTGAAGATAAAGATTTCGAAGAGGCAAAATACGATTATATTATCAGCAAATGACAAAAGGGGTCGGCATTGCGCCGGCCCCTTGAGCTATTGTTAGTTAAACTGTATTCTAAAGCCATCTTGAAACGCCGAGAACGTTAACGTTGTTTTCAATATAGCCAACAACCAGAGCAGATTCTGTTGGAACAAGGATAATATCAGAATATGGTCCAGCACCTGTCCAATGAATATTTGCCCAACTGTCATCACGAGTAATGAAATCTTCAAAAGGAATGTCCATTACAAGCTCCATTGAATTCTTGTTTGTAGCGTCCAAAACATATATTTCCGAATCGCTATAAGTAAAATGAGAGCTGGCTACAAAACCAACATATTGGGTACCTTTGTACTCAGCAACATCGATACTGTTGAAATCCTCATTGCCAGCAGCACCTGTTTCAAAAGCAAGGGCCCATGCATTCTCTTCACTATCCGGAACAAAAGTATTAAGGTAATACAAATTGTAGTTACTATCAGCACCATAAGCAATGAAATAGAGGCCATCATCTATGCTTGGACCAGCAGGAGCGGTACAACAATCTTGTAGATTCCAAGAATAATATGGTGTGTTTCCATAATACCAAGTTGAAGGAACACCATCTACGACATGCCATACCAGGAAAAAGCCCATTGAAGCAGTTGCAACAATTTCAGCATTCTTTGTAATATCGCCTGATACACGTATATTGCCTGCGGTATCTACCCAAAGATTAGCAGTGTTGTAAGTAATGAACGGCTCAGCCGTAAGATTATTGATGTCCACTTTGTAAATTACAAGATCTCCTGAAGCAGCATCTACAGAAGCAAGGAGATTTCCGGCGTCGTCCGAAATAAGCCTTTCAACGTACATTCCTTCAGGAAGATCAATCTTATTTACAACTTCACCTGTAAGGGCGTTGAGAACATATACCTTTGAGCCGTTGGATACGATGAGATTTTCTCCAATGTTTGCAAGGCTTGATTTGATGGAAGGATCGAAGCCCTCAAGAGCCTCTGTAGGATGTACAAACCACAGAAGTGATGAAGGTCCTGTCTGAGAAACTGTAAATTCAAGTTCTTCTTCATTTACTGTTACCTTCAAAACAGCATCCCGCTCACCATCAAGTTCCATAAAGGAATCGACATTGACAGTAACACTCTTTTCAGCCTTTTCGCCAAGGTGAATCCAGGACTGAGCATCTTCCGGAATTGTAAAGGTCCAATCCATCTTGGCATTTGTGTTGATGTCAATTTTTACAGGGCCGCCATTTTCGTCAAGGACTGCAGAGGTATTCACCAACTCAAAGACAGGGCCGGTCTGCTTAACTGTATAGCGTGCAGATTCATCTCCACAAACTACATAAAGGACAGAAGAACGCTCTCCACGAATCTCAAGATATGGATCTACCTTTACTTTTATCGACTCATCAGCATAAGCTTTGGTCTGGACAAGGTGAATCCAGTTCTGGTCCTCTTCAGGAACAATTACAAACCAATCGATATTGGTCTTCACTGTAATTGTAGCTTCACCACCTTCATTGTCGAATTCGGCACCATCCTTTGTAAGAAGAGTGCAGTTGTCAACCTGTCCCTGAACCAAAGTGACTTCGGCGGTCTGGTCCTCTGATTTGATTACGATAACTGCCTCACGGGATTCATAATCCTTTGTAGCAGAGACGAGAACTGTGATTTCGCATTCACCGGCATCGCCTGATTTAGGTGAAATAGTTACCCAGTCAACAGGAGTTTTCAGAGAAGCTGTCCAACTCTTGCTGCTTGTAAAAGGAATAACCAAATCCTCAGTTCCAGCAAGAGGAACCTGATATTCGGTCTTTTGAGCCAATGTAATCTCTGCCGGAACAACAGGAACTTCCTCCTTGCAGGCAGCGAATACCAATGCGCAAGCGCAAAGTACTAAAATAGATTTTTTCATGATACAAATAATTAATTATTGTGTTGTGTGTTATAGTTTTCAAAAGCACGTTTGATATCATTCCAATAATCAAACATCCTTATATGACATAAATCGAAGAAGAACATTCCGCCGGTGCTGCTTCCCATACAAGCATCCACGATTGAATCCATCAAATGCCCCTGACCACCGTTTTCAAAGCCTTCGCCATTACCTATGTCAGGTCCTCCGGCAAAAGGCACATCTCCCATAAATAGATCCGCAGCCTGTTTGCAGAAACCCTGCATTGACCATTCTCCATTGCCAGAAATTCTGTCAGTGGCAGCATAGGCTCCTATGAACATATAATCGCAATGGTCGGCATAGCCGAAGTCCTTGTAATTGCTTCCAGCCCAGTAATAGCCGTCGGCCTTTGGGTCGTACTTTGGAGATGCCCAGTTGACTCCGTTGTAGTAATAACTTGAATACCAGCCTCCAACATAGCAGCCGAACTTGATCTCAGGATTGATGGAGTGAACTTTGTCCGCTGCCTTTATCACGAAATCGTGAATGACCTTGGCGCGGAACTCAAACCACTGCTTCTGGGTATTTGTGGCCCATCCGTTCAATTCTTCCTGTCCGGGACGCATCACATCGCCCGGCCAGTTTACAATGCTTTGGCCGCAGTACTCTTCAAATCCGCTCCTCATAAGGTCTGAAAAGTCACTCTGCAGGCAATAATCATCGAAGCGGCAGCGGTCGAGGATAATGCCGTCAACATCATAAGCTGCCAAATCGGAGATTATTCCGAGCACAAATTCCTGTACCTCAGGATGAATCGGAGAAAGGAACTTGGCACCGTAGTCAACAGAATCGTCCAGAAGATCCATTGTATTCTTTAGGCCGTCCGATGTGTTCACGACCGATGCCCAGGACTTCTTGGAAGGCTCGTCGAAAAGCATTCCGTCGAAGCCGAGCCCGTAAGGACAGAGGCAGCCTCCCACGAAAGTGTTGATTACGGCGTGCACCTTGAGTCCCTGCCTGTGGCCCTCGTCGATAAAGGTCTGGAGATAGTCGAAATTCGCGGTCCTGTTTATAAATTCGTACCCGGACCTGGTCCAGCAGTCCATCCTGGTCTGTGCTTTGGCGTGGGAAGACTTGAAAAGGACGCCGCCATTGGTTGGCCGGACATCTACCACCAGATCGGTGAATCCGCATTCCTTCAACTTGTTGATATCACGAACAATGTTGTCTTTGGAATTGGCGAACTCCTCCCAGTTGCCTTCGCAACTTATCCATACATATTTGCCTTCGGCATTTTCAGGTTCAGGAGTAGGTTCCGGTTCCGGTTCAGGCTCCGGTTCGGGGTCTGGTTTTTGTTCAGACCCTCCCCAAGGAATATCGGGTATTTCCTTGGGCTGTTCCATGGCGCAGGAAAAAACGACAAGGAACATAGCACTCAAGAGTAGTAATTTCTTCATCATTTGATATATACGCAACTGGCCACAGCTCTCTGGGTTCCATCGGAAGGTTTCAAAACCTCCTTTCCGTTGACAAGCATGAGAGTGGAACCTCCGCCGTCCAGATTAACGGCATCGGTACAGCCATAGTCCAAAAGAATCTTTGCGACCTCTTCTGTAGTGAAGCCAGGAACGCCTTCGGTCATATTGCGCCCCTCGCAGACAAAAAGCACAAGCTTCTTGTCTTTCAGGGCAATAGCCGTACGTGGAGCTCTGCCGTCGGCGCCGATTAATATGAGTTCTTCCTTGTATGTGTTTTTGAGGACACCGCCTTTGAGAAGAACAGGAGAGCCGCCTATGGCATTCTTGGCCTCGAACTCACGGGCTGTACAAGGGAAGGAAGCATCAGGAACTTGCAATGGTTTTGCATCCCAGGAGTTTTCTGCAGGCACATCATAGATGTAATGAGTGTCGGAATTGGCCCAGAATGTCCAGCATACTTCATAGGTGCCGTCGGAATGCTCTATGAAAGCCGCACGGGTTGGATAATAAATAGTCTTCCAATCCTGAGATGCATAATTGATGTTCGGACTGAGCAATGTGCCGTTGCTCACTTCAAGGCTGGAAGAATAGGATTTGCCACTGTCTGTATAGAAATAGCCGGCATTGATTATTACGCAAGGCTTTCCCTGGGCTTCATAAACCTCGGATGGGGTTTGAAGCGGTTCATTGCTCCCTTCAAGGGTAGGGGCATTGATTCCCCAAACTTCAAAGGAAGTCTTCTGCAGGTCAATTTCGGCAATATATGCAATGGCATTGACTCCCTGCAATTTCTCAGGAGAAGCCTTTATCTGAACATAATCAGGCAGCTCGCCAAAATCAGAGCTGACTACAGTCCAGCTGCTTTCATCGGCCGGAGAATCAGGATCGGCCGGAGAATCAGGATCAGCCGGAGAATCAGGTTCGGCTGGAGAATCAGGTTCGGCCGGAGCCTCAGGCTCGACCCAAGGCCAAAATTCGTCCGGTAGTCCTTGCCCTGTGCTCTTCTTGCCGCAAGCCAAACACAGGCCCGCGCACAAAAGAAGACTCAATATGGTAGTATTCTTCATATGGCTACTTCTTTATACAGTCTGCCATTACAGCCCCGAGGGTATGACAATGATGGTCGTAATAATAAATAAATACGGAGAAGCCGTCCGGTGCAGGGAAAATGCAGACATCTCCGGAAGCGCCCAAATCTTCTGCATACGCTCCTGTCTGGAAAGAAGGAATGTCGTCATAAGACAGAATCATAGCCGGCTCTGAAGGGTCATTGACTTCATACAGATACATCAAAGGCGAAAGTCCCCAGGCAGGGAAATGACTTACAACAAAATAAACCAAGTAATCCGTCTTGTTGAAAGTCTTGAAATCCAAACAGTTGGGATTTCGACCCCAAGAGAAACCATCAGTAGACACAACATCACTGACAACACTTGAAGTTCCAGAAGGTGACACATAACGCAAGTTGTTGTCTTCGTAAAAACTCAGAAAATAACCTCCGTTATCTGTCGGCACTACAGATGTAAAGCTGTAAGGAGCAGCGCCCCAGGCAAGACCGGCAGCATTGAAGTCGGCCACATAAGGCTCGCCAACAATCTGCCTTTCAGCCACCTTGACAACGGCAGCAGAAGAAGCCACGGTTTCTCCTATAACACCTTCGGCAGTAAATACTATTGTTGCCAAGGAATCTATATTGCCCTTGATTTTCATTCTGTGGCCT
Source organism: uncultured Bacteroidales bacterium (assembly GCA_946055165.1). Classification (GTDB taxonomy): domain Bacteria; phylum Bacteroidota; class Bacteroidia; order Bacteroidales; family UBA932; genus Cryptobacteroides. Next base: position 16,152 of record CAMGFA010000034.1, on the reverse strand, counting down.
ATGCCCACACCTCCAGACACCTCTGCGGCATTGAGAGGGTTGGCAAAACTGAACAGAGGTACAGGGTCTGCTGCAGCATTTTCACTCAGATATACATTGACCATTTCTCCTCCAGCTGCATAATTTGCTATAAGAAGGTGGTCTCCTTCGTCATTTGCAATCACATCGGCTTTGGCAGAACCAAGTTTGAGAGTTCCGCTCGGAGCGCCGTTGTACTTGTTGAAAAGCATAGGTTCGCTTCCGTCACCGTGGCAAAGAACAATATTCTGGCCCAAACCGGCAATGGAAGAATAGGAAAGCTCATCATAAGCAGGTGCATCGGCAGTGCTCACAGGATCGACATTGAAGAGTTTCTTTACCGAAGATTTGTTGAAACCATATTCAATAAGTTCGGGAACCCCCTGCCTCATCACATACTCTCCCTTTGTGGTCTCGTCGTGAGCGAGGACGGTAACAGTCTGTCCATCATTCATATTGTACAGCGCCTCAGGGTCGAAAGGCTCGTCACCTATATACAATGTGGCATGAGCGGAAATCTGGGCATCGATCTTAACGGAAGAGAGGTCGTCGAGGAAAGGAATGAGAACGTGCCTGTCGTCCGGCTCGGAAGTGATTACCGTTGAAATGGTCATGATGGAATTGGTAATCTGGAACGATTCCAACTCGCACATATCCATCTTAACCCTGCGGCCTTTGATGACGATGTCCTTTTCGCTTCCGTCGGGAGCGGTGAGAATAAAGTCGTAGGACTGAAGCATGTCCATCTTGGTAAGGGACACACCTTCTTTCTTAGGACGAAGTTTATAATTAGGACGCAATTTCGCCCTGACCTTGAGATTGGTCATGAACATAAGGGTCTCTTCGTCGGAAGTTGCAGGATAGAACCACGGAATGCGCAATTCAAACTCCGTCTGCTCCGGGTCTGTTACTATGAGGGTGCAGAGTTCTTTGTCCTCGTATTTGGTTCCAGTAGGGAAAATTACTGTGAAACTCTCTATTCCCAAACCGTCGTCCACAACAGCCTCTTCATCCTCTGGTACATAATACTCCGGCTCGTGGCAGGCAGAGAATGCCGCCAGGAGGGAGAACAATATCAATGAATTTATTATCTTTTTCATACTAATTCGTGCGCCAATTTTCGTCAGGCTGTTGTTTGCCCAAAGCCTTGTTGTTTGATATTTCACTTTCCGGGAGTGGGAAGCGGTACATCTTGGCAGGGTAATCCCTGTCCTTCTCATCCACGCTCACATAGGTGTACTTGAAACCATCTCCCACTTTCTCAATTTTGAGACCGTGCTGCTGATAATTGCAAAGTCCGTCAGGATAGTTTTTAGCTGCGAGTTCCCAGCGTCGCAAATCCCAATATCTGAGGCCCTCGTATGCAAGCTCCACCTTGCGTTCCTGGCGGATCTGGGCTTTCAGATCACTGCCGGAGAGGTGAGTATAAGGCAGACCCACGCGGGCGCGAATCTTCGCAATGATTTCGTTGGCTTCTTTCTCACTCTGCTTTGTTGTGGACATCACACAAGCCTCGGCCTTGTTGAGAAGAACCTCGGCATAGCGCAGGAATGTAAAGGACTGGCTGCTTCCGGAAGTGTTTACATCGTACGATTCATCCACCAGCTTGCGCAGATAGTAACCGGTAACAGTTTTGCCTTTAGGCTCCTTTTCCGTCTTCCACGTTGCCCAGCCGTCTATACCTCCGATATAAGGTTCAATGGTACGATTCTTCCATTTTGAGCCATTGTAAAGGATTGTTGCCTGAAAACGCGGCTCCAACTTTTCGTAAGGAGGAGTGTCTGTTACATCTTTGGCGTGCCAAGGACTCCAGTCAGGGAAGCCTCCAGTGGCAAGCTCGTAGCTTTCAACCATTTCCTGTGTAGGTACAGCATAAGCACCTCCCTCCTGCTTTTCAATGGTATAATCCCCTCCCGGAGTATAATAGAAATTGAAGGAATGGGTAACACCGTCGCTCAGACTGAAATAGTACTGGAGAATAGCCTCCTTGTTGCCGTTAACAGTGTAGGAATCGGCATAATTGTCCGTAAGGTCGTAACCGAGGGCTGTCACTTTGTCAGCGGCCTCAATTACAACATCCCAGCGCTTGGCATAAAGCATGGCCCGGCTCATCATTCCCCAGGCAGTTCCCTGGTTCAGGCGGCCTCTCGAAGCGGATGGCTCAGGCAATGTTGCAGCTGCCGCCCTGAGGTCTTTCTCCACCTGGTTCCAGCCATCTTCTTCTGAAGAAAGATCCTTGTCTTTTGTAATGGATTCTATATCTTCATAAATGATAACTTCCTTGTAACGCTTGATGAGTTCAAAATACATCCAGCCACGCAGGAACTTGAGTTCACCGTCGAGACGGGATTTGTCCTCATCGGACATTTCGCCGTACAGGTGCAGATTCTGCAAGGCCTCATTTACACGGCCTATGGCAGTATAAAGAGTGCCCCAGTAGCCCATATAGCCGTCCACATAGGAAGGGGTTAGGATGCTTCCGCCATAAGCCATCTCCGATGGGATGAGGCAATAGGCGTTGTAGTTGTAGGAAGTGTATTTCATTTCGTCCGTAAGGCTCTCCGTAAGTCCTATTGAGGTCGGAGAAGAATACAGATCCCATATATAACTGTAAAGAAAATTGATATTGTATTCCGCCTTCTCTGTGCTTCCCCAGATAATCTTAGGAGACACTCGGTCTGTAGGGGTCAAATCGAGAAAACCCTCACAAGAGCAGAAAAGCAATGCACTAATTGCAAATAAAACTGTTTTTTTCATATCTCCTTAGAATGTAATTGTGAAACCGCCCATAACAAGAATCTGTTGCGGATAATAACCGTTGTTGACTTCCGGAGACTCAGGATCCACGCCCTCCGGCAGATTGTCCCAAGTGTAGAGATTCTGGCCTTCGACAAATACCCTGAGAGCACTGATTCCTATATTGGAGAGAAGCTTCTTCGGAAGGCTGTAACCCACCTGGGCTGTCTTGAGACGCAGATATGTTCCATCCCTGAGCCAGAATGTGGAGGCAAGGCCGTTGTCACCGCCGTGATTAACCGTAGAAAGGGTGATTCGCGGGAAGGTACCATCAGGATTGAACTCGGAATAGGCGTTCTCCACAAGGAAGAGAGGCGAGTTTCCACCCTCCTTGAAGGTCTGGGTCCAGATAGTGTTGTCGTCGTAGCCGTTGTAATAAGTACCGGTAAGGGACACGTTGAAGAGAGAACCTCCGGTGAACTGGGCATTGAAATCGAAACCTCCCCAGGCAAGATTGACATTGAAACCGTAGGTAAGGCGAGGTCTGTTGCTCAATCCGAAATATCCGCGGTCTTCGTCGTCTATTACACCGTCGCCGTTGATATCCACATATTTGATATCACCCAAATTAGGACGGGTGCCGTACCATGCGCTGTTTTCGATTTCCTCCTCGCTGCGGAAGAGTCCGTCGGCCTTCCAGCACATAATGCTTCCGTAGGTGCTTCCTACCACACGCTGATAGTCCTGGATATTGGAATTGTCCTTGTATTTGAGCCAGCGGGTGTGGGAATAGGTGAGGGAAGCTGTGAGGTCGTACCAGAACGGCTTGCCGAAAATATCCACGTGGTTGCGGTGCGAGAAGAGAATATCTATACCCTTGGCATCGATGGAGTTGTAGTTGACCACGCTTGGATAGTAGCCGCCCATGGAAGGAGTATAGCTGGAAGACTGCCAGGAAAGCATATCATAGGTGTAGTTGTAGAACACGTCCACCTCCATTCCAAAAAGGCCTTCCCACATCTGCAAATCCATACCCACATTCCAACTCTGGGTCTTTTCCCAGGTGAGGTCGGTATTAGGAACGCCGGATGTGCTGAACGAAGGATACATTCCGTCAGGATAAACCACGTTCAGGCTCTGGTCGTAAGAGGACATGAACAAATAAGGAGAAACCGAATCGTTTCCGAGAAGACCCACCGAAGCGCGGAGTTTGAGGTCGGAAACAGCTTCAAAATCCTTCATGAACTCTTCCTTCGAGAGCCTCCATCCAAGAGAGGCTGAAGGGAAGAAGCCCCAGCGTTTCTTCTTGTCCATACCTGAGAACTTGTAGGAACCATCGTATCGGCCGGTAACTTCGGCAAGATATTTCTCTTCGTAGTCGTAGCGCACGCGGAAAACGTAGCCCTCGGATCGGGAAGCATCGCTCCAGCCGCCCACAGGGTCGTTGGTTGCCTGTCCGTAGGAAAGCTCAGGAAGCTCGGCAAACGGGATGTTCTTGGCATAGGCAGAAAGGCCGTTGCTCCTGTAGTCACGCCATTCGGCAAGGAGCATTGCATCGACATTGTGCTTGCCAAAGCTGTTGGCATAGTTGGCGCTCAACTGACCCACCATAGACTGATAGAACGATACGCCCTCGCCCAGATTGGACACATTGTCGGAGATGTGCGGGTTGTCGCTTCTCGTTACCCAGGACCATTTTTTCGTGGTCACGTCATACTCGTGCCAGGACATTGTATATGGCAGGCTCAAGTTCTTGTTGTAGCTTGTGTAATAATTGAACGAGCCGCTTGCCTTAAAGGAAAGCCCCTTGATGAACGGAACATTGTAAACCAGAGATGCATTGGCGTCCATTTCCGAAGTTCTGGTCTTCTTGTAGCCCGATTCGTAAATGGCAGCCAGCGGACTCACGAGAAAACTCTGGTTGTTCTGCTTGGCACCTGTGTAAACTCCGTTGTACTTGACCGGAAGATAAGGGTGCATCTGGATGGTCTGACGTGCAATGGAGAACCAGCCGGCTTCGTAACTTCCGTTGTCGGCACCACCGGAAAGGAAAGCCGGAGACTTGCGCTCGGTCATTACACCGCTGAGACCGAAGTTGAATTTGAGGCTCTTTGCAATCTGGCTCTCGACATTTGCTCTTACATTATATCTATTGTACGAGAAATTGTCGATGTTGCCCTGCTGGTCGAGAATACCGCCGGAAACGAAGTAACTGGTTTTGTCATTGCCACCCTGCACGGTAACATTGTGTTTCTGGTTGAAACCTGTTCCGAACACGAGGTCGATGTAGTTCACGTTGTCCCAGCCGTCGCTCGGGTCGCCATTTTCGATGAGCTCGATGATTTCCTTCGAGAACATCGGGATATAGTCTTCAATGCTGTTAACCGGAATTGTATTATTATTAGAGTCTTTGTATCCGGTTACCCTCATATCCATATAACGTGCAATATCATAATATTTTACGAACTGCACGCCATCGAGGAACTGAGGGAAATTGGCATTCATCGAGGCGCCCGCCGAAGCATTATAGGTAATTTTGGCGTCACCTTTCTCACCCCTTTTGGTTGTGACGATAATCACACCACCGGCCGCGGAAAGTCCGTAAACTGCTGCGGAGGCACCGTCTTTGAGCACCGAAATGCTTTCGATATCGGAAGGGTCGATGTCGTTGATATTGTCCACAGGAAAGCCGTCCACAACATAGCTCACGCCATAAACCGAGCCGCGGATGCGAAGGCTGGCCTGGTCAAGACCCGGCTCACCGCTCTCCTGAACGGACGAAATGCCCGGCAGCTTTCCGGCGAGCACCTGCGATACATTGGTGGCCGGAGCTTTCAGAAGCTCATCTCCTTTGATGGCCGATACGGCACTGGTAATTGAGGATTTTTTCTGCTGACCATAACCTACGATGACTGCGTCTTCGAGGAACATCTGGTCTTCCTTGAGTACAATGTCGAGTCTTTCTTCTCCATTGTAAACTCTGCTGACTTTCGTGTAACCGAGGAAAGTGTACTCGATGGTCTCGCCTTTGTTGACATAGATGGTGTAATTGCCATCAATGTCCGATACATCACCACGGGTAGTCGGGGGGGTGTCCTGGCCGTTTTCGACCACTACCACCATCACACCCGGAAGAGGCAAGCCACCCTCGTCAAGAATGGTTCCGGTGAGCTTCGTCTGTGCGAAAAGGGCAGAAAAGCCCAGCAGCAAAGCTGCACCGAGGCTAAATAATCGTTTCATTAGATGTGGTTTTGTGTGTTATTAGTTTTCAAATATACGCAAAAAAGTGGACTATGCATAATGCTAGTCCACTTTTTTGATAAAATGTGTAACTATTTGTTACTCTTCGCTTGTCTGAACAGGAGTTTCAGCTGGAGTTTCTACCTGAGCCTCGGCTTTCTTGCTGCTGCGGCGGGTTGTCTTCTTGGCTTTCTTAGGAGCGCTTGCAAGAGCTGCTTCATTGAAATCTACCAATTCGATAAGAGCCATTTCAGCACCGTCACCTGTACGGAAACCGGTATGGAGAACTCTGGTGTAGCCGCCCGGACGGTCTGCAACCTTAGGTGCAACTGTACGGAAAAGCTCTGCTACTGCAGCCTTGTCCTTGAGATAGCTGAAAACAACTCGGCGGGAGTGGGTGCTGTCGTCCTTTGACTTTGTGATAAGAGGCTCGACATAGCTCTTGAGGGCCTTGGCCTTTGCCACTGTTGTGGTGATTCTCTTCTTGAGAATGAGAGAAGAGGCAAGGTTTGCAAGAAGAGCCTTGCGGTGTCCGCTCTGACGTCCGAGATGATTGATTGATTTATTGTGTCTCATCTTTTATACGTTCTTTTTCTTTGGTTCAATATTGTACTGTGTAACATCCATTCCGAAGGAGAGTTTGTTCTGCTCCACAAGGACATCGATTTCATTGAGGGACTTGCGGCCGAAGTTGCGGAACTTCATAAGCTCGTTGCGGCTGTATGAAACAAGGTCGGCAAAAGTGTCAATGTCGGCTGCCTTGAGGCAGTTGAAAGCTCTCACTGAAAGGCCTACATCGGACAGCTTGGTCATAAGCAGATGACGTACGCGAAGGCTCTCTTCATCGAGCTCCTTGCTGTCAGGCTCAACCACGTTGTCTATGGAAACCTTCTTCTCGTCGGTAAAGAGACGGAAGTGGTAGATAAGGATGTTAGCTGCATCCTGAAGAGCTTCGTCCGGAGAGATGGAACCGTCGGTAACCAGCTCAATGTTGAGCTTCTCGTAGTCCGTCTTCTGCTCCACACGCCAGTTTTCAACTGTCCAGTTCACACTGCGGATTGGAGTGTAGATGGCATCTACAGGAATGGTACCGATTGGAGTATTCTCGTCGCGGAGTTCGTCGGCAGGCACGAAGCCGCGGCCCTTGGTGATAACGACCGAGATTTCGAGCTTGACCGAAGGCTCCAGTGTACAGATATGCTGTTCAGGATTCAACACCACGAAAGAAGACAATCCCTTGGAGATATCCTCTGCCGTAAACTCGTGCTTACCGCTGATGACGATATTTGCCGTTTCAGTCTCGACTCCCTCGACCATTCTCTTGAAGCGTACCTGCTTGAGGTTGAGGATGATATCCTGCATACCCTCGATAACGCCCGGGATGGTCTGGAACTCCTGGGTAACCCCGGAGATCTTAATCTGGCTGATGGCAAAACCCTCCAAAGAAGCAAGGAGAATGCGACGCAGTGCATTGCCGATGGTCTGTCCGTATCCCGGCTCAAGAGGACGGAATTCGAATTTGCCCACGGTGTCGCTGCACTCGAGCATTATGACTCTGTCAGGTTTTTGAAATGCTAAGATTGCCATAATTCAATTGGTGTTTAAATTTTATTTAGAGTACAGGTCGACGATCAGCTGTTCGTTGATGTTCTCAGGAACTTCAGCACGTACAGGGAGGTTGAGGAACTTGCCTGTAAGGGTCTTGGCGTCGAACTCGAGCCAGGAGTGCTTGGCTGCGTTTGCTACGGATGCCTGAATGACTTCAAGGCTCTTTGAGCGCTCGCGGACTGCAACCACGTCACCCGGTTTAACCTGTACGGAAGGAATGTTGCAAACCTGTCCGTTGAGGGTGATGTGCTGGTGGCTTACGAGCTGACGGGCAGCTGCTCTGGTAGGAGCAATGCCGAGACGGTAAACAACGTTGTCGAGGCGGCTCTCAAGAAGGAGGATGAGGTTCTCACCCTTCTGTCCGCTCAGGCGGCAGGCCTTCTTGTAGGTGTTGTGGAACTGACGCTCGAGAACACCGTACATATATTTAACCTTCTGCTTCTCCTTGAGCTGATTGCCGTACTCTTTCTGTTTCTTGCGCTTTGCTGCGAGACCATGCTGTCCCGGAGGGAAATTTCTCTTTTCGAAATATTTGTCTCCTCCGTAAATCGGCTCGCCGAACTTACGTGCGATTTTGGTGCTAGGACCGGTATATCTTGCCATAATACTTAACTTTTAAAAATTAAACTTTACGACGTCCCTTAGGGCGGCATCCGTTATGAGGCATAGGAGTTACGTCGATAATCTCGGTAACGGTAATACCTGCATTGTTGATGGTGCGGATGGCGGACTCACGTCCGGCGCCCGGGCCCTTTACATATACCTTAACCCTGCGAAGACCTGCGTCGAAAGCGGTCTTTGCAGCATCCTCAGCTGCCATCTGGGCAGCATAAGGAGTATTTTTCTTGCTTCCTCTGAAGCCGCATTTGCCTGCAGAACCCCAGCTGATAACCTGTCCCTGGGCGTTTGTAAGCGAAACGATAACATTGTTGAAGGTCGATGAAATATGAGCTTCACCAAAAGCATCAACCTTGACAACTCGTTTGGATGTTGTAGTTTTCTTTGCCATAATTCATCAATTTTACTTGGTAACCTTCTTCTTGTTGGCTACGGTCTTCTTCTTACCCTTTCTTGTACGGGCATTGTTCTTGGTGCTCTGTCCGCGAACAGGAAGTCCGCTACGATGACGGATTCCACGGTAGCAACCGATATCCATAAGACGCTTGATGTCCATCTGGACGGAAGAACGGAGCTCACCCTCTATCTTGTAGCTGGCAATCTCTGCACGGATGGCAGAAATCTGAGCATCGTCCCAGTCACCGACTTTGATGGAAGCGTCGATTCCGCACTTGTTAAGAATCTTCTTAGCAGAAGAGCGACCGATTCCGAAGATATAGGTAAGACCTATCTCTCCGCATTTGTTGTTTGGTAAATCAACACCGGCTATACGTGCCATAATTTATACTTGTTTTTTAGTTTATACTGTTAAACTATTATCCCTGACGCATCTTGAACTTAGGGTTCTTCTTGCAGATAACGTAAAGACGACCTTTACGACGTACTATCTTGCAATCTTCGCTGCGCTTCTTGATGGATGTTTTGACTTTCATAATATTGAATTTTATTTGTATCTGAAAGATATTCTTCCCTTGGTCAAATCATAAGGAGAGATTTCAACTCTCACCCTGTCTCCGAGAAGAATGTGAATAAAGTTCATTCTCATCTTTCCTGAGATGTTGCACAGGAGCACGTGACCGTTCTCGAGTTCAACTTTGAACATTGCATTCGGGAGAGTTTCTATAACCTTTCCGTCCTGCTCAATTGCTACTTGTTTGGACATTGAAATTTCACTTTAAAAATTGATTCGGGAATCTTTCTCGATAAAATCAAAAGTTGACAGCTGCTCAGCTTTTCCGCGACGGACAACAACCGTAAGCTCGAAATGGGCCGATTTTGCGCCGTCGGCGGTGTGGACTGCCCAACCGTTGCGGTTGAGATATACTCCTCGTCCGCCGGCATTGATCATCGGCTCAATGCAAATCACCAGACCTTCCACAAGGTGGGAGCCTCGTCCCGGGCGTCCGAAGTTCGGAACACCGGGCTGCTCGTGCATCTCCTTTCCAAGGCCGTGGCCTTCGAGTTCACGCACCACCGAGAAGCCGAATGATTCTGCATACGATTGCACCGCGTATCCTATATCGCCGGTTCTGTTGCCTGCCACAGCGGCCTCTATGCCTTTGTAGAGCGAAGCCTTGGTAACATCGAGCAGGCGGCGGGTCTTCGCATCCACCTCCCCTACCGGGAAAGTGTATGCGGAGTCACCGTTATAGCCCTTGTACAAGGTTCCGCAATCCACAGAGACAATATCTCCCTCCTTGAGGACGTAGTTCGACGGAAAACCGTGAACCACGACATCGTTTACGGAGAGACAGAGGGCTGCGGGAAAGCCTTCATATCCGAGGAAGCTTGGAATTGCGCCGTTGTCGCGAATAAAAGTCTCGGCCACTCTATTCAACTCAAGAGTTGTCACACCTGGAGCAACCACCTTACCGACTTCTGCCAAGGTCTTCGAGACCAGAATGGCGTTCTCTCTCAACAGCTCAATCTCTTCCTCAGTTTTTGGCTTAACCATCTTCTTCTGTATTTTTCAAAGAACTACATACCTGAGCGTCCACTTATGCGGCCGGTCTTCATGAGACCGTCGTAGTGACGCATCAGCAAATAACTTTCTATCTGCTGGAGAGTATCGAGAACCACACCTACAAGGATGAGCAGAGAAGTACCGCCGTAGAAGGAGGCGAAGGCGTTGGAGACGCCGAGCTTCATTGCGATTGCAGGAAGGATTGCGATAAATGCCAGAGCGAAAGATCCAGGGAGAGTCACTCTCGAAAGAATGGCATCGAGGTACTCCACTGTTGCCTTGCCCGGCTTGACTCCAGGAATGAATCCACCGTTTCTCTTCATCTCCTCGGCCATCATCTGCGGATTCACAGTGACTGCCGTGTAGAAGAAGGTAAAGACAATTACAAGGATGGCGAAGATGAAATTGTACCAGAAGCCTGTATAATTGCCCAGAGTAGCTGCCAGACCGCGGGTAGCGTCGAAGCGCGAGAAGAGGATAGGGAAAAGCATCAGAGCCTGGGCGAAGATGATAGGCATCACACCTGCGGCATTAATCTTGAGCGGGAGGTACTGGCGTACTCCGCCATACTGACGGTTTCCGATAACTCTCTTAGCGTACTGTACAGGGACTTTGCGGACTGCCTGAACAATGGCGATGGCTGCAACGATGACAAGGAACCAGATCACGAGCTCTACTGTGAGAAGCAGAGGACCGCCGTTGGTGGTTGCCATCTTTTCGGAGAATTCAGCAACGAGAGCGTGAGGCAGACGGGCCACGATACCGATCATGATGATGATGGAGATACCGTTGCCGATTCCGCGGTCTGTAATACGCTCACCGAGCCACATCACGAACATTGAGCCGGCCATAAGGATGAGGGTGGAAATAAGATTGAATGCGAAATTGCTCCAACCGAGGTTACGCACAGCCACAAAAGCCTCTGCAGGAATCTGGCTGTGGATAGAGGCTACATAAGCCGGACCCTGGATGCAGATCACCAGAATTGTGAGGAGTCTGGTCATCTGGTTCATCTTCTTGCGACCGCTCTCTCCTTCCATCTGGAGTTTGCGGAAGTAAGGGACGAACACTCCAAGGAGCTGGATGACGATGGATGCCGAGATATACGGCATCACGCCAAGCGCAAAGATGGAGGCATTGCCGAAGGCACCGCCGGAGAACATGTTCAAAAGGCCTACGAGACCATTGTTTGAACTTGCCTGCCAGGAAGCCAGCATTGATGCGTCGATGCCCGGGAGCACGATGAAGCAGCCGAGACGATACACCAGAAGCAGGAGGACTGTATAAACAATCCTCTTGCGCAATTCCTCGATCTTGAAGATGTTCTTGATTGTCTCTATAAACTTCTTCATCGGAACTATTCTGTTACGACTGCCTTACCGCCGGCAGCCTCGATTTTTGTAATGGCGGAAGCGGAGAAAGCGTGGGCGCTAACTGTGAGCGCTGTCTTGATTTCACCGTTGCCAAGAACTTTGATTTGATTGTTCTTGGAAGCCAGGCCTGCTGCCTTTACATCCTCCACACCGATTTCGGTGAGGTTGAGTTTGGCTGCGAGAGCCTCGAGGGCCTCGATGTTCACTGCTTTGTATTCCTTGCGGGTAGGGTTCTTGAAGCCGAACTTAGGCATACGCCTCTGGATTGGCATCTGACCACCCTCGAAACCGATCTTGTGCTCGTAACCGGAGCGCTGTCCGGCACCGTTCATACCACGTGTGGAAGTTCCACCGTGACCTGAACCTTCACCGCGACCGATTCTCTTCCTTGCTTTGGTTGCACCCTTTGCAGGTGCGAGATTTTCAAGTTTCATATCTGCGGTCCTCCTTAATTGTTAACTTCTTCCACCTTTACGAGGTGAGCCACTTTCTGAATCTGGCCTCTGGCCACAGGAGTGTCCTCCACCTCTACAGTCTGATTGAGCTTGCGAAGACCCAGACAGCGCAGATTTGCAATCTGACGCTTGGTTTCGCCGTTCTTGCTGATAACCTGGGTAACTTTAAGTTTTGCCATATTCTTTATCCTCCCTGATTAACCGTTGAACACTTTGGACATAGGAATACCGCGAAGACCTGCTACCGTGTAGGCGTCCCTCATCTCGGTAAGGGCAGCGATTGTTGCCTTCACGAGGTTGTGAGGGTTGGAAGAACCCTTTGATTTAGCAAGCACATTCTGGATACCGGCCGACTCGAATACGGCACGCATAGCACCACCGGCCTTAACACCGGTACCTGGAGCTGCAGGCTTCATGAACACCTTGGCACCACCGAAATGAGCTTCCTGCTCGTGAGGGATTGTGGTGTTGATGACAGGAATCTTGACAAGATTCTTCTTTGCATCCTCCACGCCCTTTGCGATGGCAGCGGTAACCTCGTTAGCCTTTCCAAGACCATAACCTACAACGCCGTTCTCGTCGCCTACAACTACGATGGCTGCAAAGCGGAAGTGGCGACCACCCTTGGTTACCTTGGTAACTCTCTGGATGGCAATGAGTCTGTCCTTAAGTTCAAGATCAGACGTCTTTACTCTTTTAACATTTGTATTTGCCATAGTCTGTATTTTTAGAATACGAGGCCACCTTCACGGGCAGCATCGGCCAAACTTTTAACTCTTCCGTGGTAGAGGTAACCTCCACGGTCAAAACTTACTGTATTGATTCCGGCAGCGAGGGCGCGCTCTGCGATGGCCTTGCCAACGATGGCTGCAGCCTCGATTCCGTTCTTTCCCTTGCACTCAACGGCAAGAGCTTTGTCATTTGAAGATGCAGCGGCGAGTGTTCTGCCCTGCTCATCATCGATTACCTGAGCGTAAATTGCCTTGTTGCTTCTGAAGACTGCAAGACGAGGTCTTTCAGCTGTGCCGCTAACGTGCTTACGAATACGGTAATGAATCCTTCTTCTTCTTTCAATTCTATTCAATGCCATAATTCTATTCTCCTATTATTTAGCGGCTGCAGTCTTACCAGCCTTGCGACGAAGCTGCTCACCAACAAACTTGATACCTTTACCCTTGTAAGGTTCTGGCTTACGGAATGAACGTACCTTTGCGGCTACCTGACCAACAAGCTGCTTGTCACAGCTCTTGAGAACGAGTACCGGATTCTCGCCCTTGCGGACATCCGGAACCTCTGCTATAACCTCGTCAGGGAGCATAAGGCGGATTTCGTGAGAGTAACCAAGAGAGAATGAGAGGAGGTTCTTGCCCAGAAGAGCAACACGGTAACCTACACCCACCAGCTCCTGCTTGATTGTGAATTGCTCGCTTACACCTACAACCATGTTGTGCACGAGAGCGCGGTAAAGACCGTGCATTGAGCGATGACGAGGCTGGTCGGTAGGACGGGCAAACTTGATCTGATTGTCCTCGATGGTGACAGTGATGTCCGGATCTACTTTCTGGGACAACTCACCATGAGGTCCTTTAACCTTCACAACGTTGCCGGGAAGCAGCTCTGCGCTGACCCCGGTCGGAAGGCTTACAGGTAATTTACCAATTCTTGACATTATCTGTTCTGTTTAATGATTAATATACATAGCATATCACTTCACCGCCAACGCCAAGTTCCTTGGCTTCCTTGTCGGTGATAACACCCTTGGATGTTGAAAGGATTGCGATTCCGAGTCCATTGAGAACACGTGGCATATCTTCCACACCGGCATACTGCCTCAGACCAGGAGTAGAAACGCGCTCAATGTGCTTGATTGCAGGAACTTTGGTCTGTGGGTGATATTTCAGAGCGATTTTGATGATGTTCTGCGGCTGGGTCTCCACTACCTTGTAGCTGAGAATGTAGCCTTTCTCGAAAAGGATCTGGGTGAGAGCAACCTTCATTTTGGAAGAAGGAATCTCTACCACTTTCTTGCCTGCTGCGTAGGCATTGCGAATCCTTGTGAGGAAATCTGCGATAGGATCTGTCATATCTTTTTTACTTTTTAAATTCTACCAGCTTGCCTTCTTTACTCCCGGAATGAGACCGTTGGAGGCCATCTCACGGAACTGAATACGGCTTAAGCCAAATGCTCTCATATATCCCTTCGGACGTCCTGTAAGGGAGCAACGGTTGTGCATACGTACAGGAGAAGAGTTCTTAGGGAGTTTGTCAAGTGCAGCCCAATCTCCGGCTTCCTTGAGTTCCTTCCTTTTCTCGGCGTACTTAGCAACTAATTTTGCGCGCTTGATTTCGCGGGCTTTCATTGATTCTTTTGCCATAATCTCTTAGTTATTGCGTTTTTTGAAAGGAACACCAAATGCTGCGAGAAGTGCGCGGCACTCCTGGTCAGACTTAGCCGTGGTAACGAAAGTGATTTCGAGACCGTGGATTCTTGGGTTCTTGTCTATATCTACTTCCGGGAAAATGATCTGCTCTTTCACACCGAGGGTATAGTTGCCCTGGCCGTCCATATTCTCTGCAACTCCGTTGAAGTCGCGGATACGAGGAAGTGCGATGCGGATGAGCTTCTCGAGGAATTCGTACATCTTCACGTCGCGAAGGGTAACTTTACAGCCGACAGGCATGCCCTTACGGAGCTTGAAGTTGGAAATATCCTTCCTTGAAACGGTCACAAGTGCCTTCTGACCGGTGATGAGTGAAAGTTCGGCAGCTGCCTCTTCTACAATTTTGCGGTCCTGGGTACCCTCGCCGATACCTTCGTTGATGGTGATCTTTACGAGCTTCGGAACCTGCATTACAGTTGTGTAGGAGAACTGCTTCATGAGTGAGTCCACAATCTGCTCCTTGTACACCTTCTTGAGGGTAGGAACATATCCTGCAGGCTTAACTTGTGCCTCAGTTGTTTTATTTGTCTTTGCCATAATTACTTAATCTCCTCCCCAGATTTCTTAGCGTAACGAACCTTCTTGCCGTCCTCGAACTTGTAGCCTACGCGGGTAGCCTTGCCGGACTTAGGGTCGATGAGGGAAAGGTTGGATACATTGATTGGAGCCTCCTGCTTGATGATACCACCCTGAGGGGCTTTTGTGTTAGGTTTGGTGTGTTTGCTGACGATGTTGACACCTTCAACAACAGCACGATTCTCGGCCGGTGCGACTGAAAGGACCTTACCGGTCTTGCCTTTGTCGTTTCCGGCAATGACGATTACGTTATCGCCTTTCTTGATGCGTAATTTACTCATAATGCCAAATGTTAAAGGACCTCAGGTGCCAGTGAAACAATTTTCATATAGTTCTCGCGGAGCTCTCTGGCCACAGGACCGAAGATACGGGTTCCGCGAAGTTCTCCTGCGTTGTTGAGAAGAACACAAGCGTTGTCGTCGAAACGGATGTATGAACCGTCTGCTCTGCGGATTTCTTTCTTGGTACGTACTACTACAGCCTTAGAAACTGTACCCTTCTTGGCGTCACCGCCAGGGATAGCACTCTTGATGGATACGACAATCTTGTCTCCGACTGTCGCATAACGGTGGTTTGTTCCGCCAAGTACGCGGATGCAGAGAACTTCCTTTGCTCCGCTGTTGTCGGCCACCTGTAAACGTGATTCCTGCTGTATCATAATTACTACTTGGCTTTTTCTACGATTTCAACTAATCTCCAGTTCTTTGTCTTGCTCAGGTGACGGGTTTCCATGATGCGGACGGTGTCGCCTATGCCACACTCGTTATTTTCGTCCTGGGCAACAAATTTAGTGGTCTTCTTGACGAACTTGCCGTACAAAGGATGTTTCTCTTTACGTTCAACGGCAACGATGATGGTCTTGTCCATCTTGTTGCTGACCACTACTCCTGTTCTTTCCTTACGAAGATTTCTTTCCATAAGTCAATTCTTTAGTTCTGTTTTTCTTTTTCAGCAAGGATAGTGATCATAAGAGCGATATCCCTTCTGGTCTTCTGAAACTTTGACGTATCCTCCAGTGGAGAAATAGCGTGATTGATCTTCATCTGGTCGAGATTTGATTTCTCGAGCGCAATACGGTCGCGCAGGTCTGCTACAGACATTTCGCGTGCTTCTGATGCTTTCAT
>CAMGFA010000033.1 GCA_946055165.1 uncultured Bacteroidales bacterium | reverse complement strand
AGAACACAGGCAGGGGTGCAAATGGTAGTAATCCCCACCTCAACCCTTGAGGCCCTTACAGATGGCATTGAAACCCTCAAGGAAATGGTTGGCAGACTTGCAGAGGACCAACAGAAAAAGGGACTTACTGCAGAATGGTTGGAAAATGAGGATGCAAGGCGGTTTTTGGGTGTGTCCCCAAAGACTTGGCAGAACTACAGGGACAAAAGGGTAATACCTTTCAGTCAGTTTGGCAGGAAGATTTATGTAAAGAGGTCCGACCTTGAAAATTTCCTGCAGAGTTGTAGAGTTGGCAGGTAGTAATATGCAGGGACTATGGAACAGAAAGAATTGCAACCAATATGGACTGCAACCTATTTGCAGACCTCAAAAGCAATGTACTACCTTGAACCCCTCAAGGAATTTGCACAGAACAGGCAGAGAAAACAGGTGGCCCTCAAGGTGGCCGACCTGCAGGAACAGGGGACAAAGATATTACTGCCTTATGCCCTCTGCATAGATGCCCAAATCAATGAGAGGATAACCCACAAAGGCAGGGCCATTGTTCCACCTGTGGCCTCTTTGGATGGGACTTTCACACAGGTGCAAAGTTCCCCTTATAAGGTAAACCGCCCCTTTGATATTCACACCTACCTTTGGCAGGTCAATGGGTACAAGGGGTTGGTATATGGAACAATTGGACTAACTGCAAGGGATGGCAAAACCATTGTTGAAAATGGGGACTTGTTATTAATCAAGGCCTCAACAGGTATGCTCAAGGTATGGGTTTTCAAGGGCCTTGCAGGTTGGTATAATGGCCTGCCTGCAGGACTTACAAAGGCGGTTGAGGTCCTTAAGGGGTTGGGGCAGATATAGACAGGAAAAGGGGCAGGTGCAACCCTACCCCTTGAACCAAATAGGCAATGATTGATTACATTGAATTAACCATACCTGCCTGCAAAGATACACCATTTTTTGAACACTGCAAGCCATACAGGGCCGACCTGCAGACAGGGACAAGGTATTACTACCTTTCCGGCAAAGGTGGGAACAGGTTGCAGGTGTGGTGGAATGAGGGAACACACCTCTTTGGTGTCGGTGGCAGTCTGCCAAAATGGTGGCAGGGCCATAACTTTGCCTATTCTCTACAGGACTGCCTCAATACCATTGATGCCCTTGAGGATGCCCTGCAAATTGACTTGAGAGAGGCAGAGGTGGATAAGGTGGAAAATGGTATCATTTTTCCTATCCCTTTCAGTCCTGTGGAATGTATAAAGCACCATTGTTGCCAAAGGGGTGCAAAGTTGGAACAGGTGGAAAAGTGCAAGGGCAGGGAAAGGTATTGGTTGGACACCTCAACAGGCAGGGCAACCGCCCCTGTGGTTATCAAGATATATGATGCAGGCCACAGGTTGAAACAGACCACAGGCAAAGGGTTGAGGCCCTCAACCTACAACCCCCTGCAGGAATATATCAAGGTTGAAATCCACTACAATAAACCCCACCTGTTGAACAATGGCAGGGCCATATTGTTGGCCGACCTGTTGAGGGAAGAATGGCAGGACCGCCTGCAGTACAATCTATTTGAGCAATACAATAGACTTATGATAACAAAGGAATTTGCACCGCCCACAGAAAAGGGGGATGCCTCTGCAATTGATATTGTGGTCCGCCTGTTGGTGGACAAGGTGGTAAATGTAGAGGGCAAAACTCTGGAAGATGCCGGAAAGGAATTGAGGGCCTACATTAATAGTCTGCCTGTATTCACAAAGACAGACAAGGATAGCAGAAAGGCCACAATAAGGAAAGCAATGGCAAAACTGCAGGAACTGCCTACAAGCCAATATAACCTCAAAGAAAGGGTAAAGGATGCCCTGCAGGTTGAATTTATTGAGAACTACCCACCACAGGAACAGAACAGGCCCGCCTGTGGCCTCTTTGGACTTGTGGACAGGTAAACCCTCAACCTGTAGTAATAAGGCCCTCTGTGGGCAAATTAGGCCAACAGGAAAGGGCAGGCGGTTGAGGTTGTGAAAGTCCCCACAGGTTGAGGCCTACCCTTTGTAATACCTGCCTATAAGCATATAAAATTATATGCCTATTTATAAAGTTCAATAGGGGTATAAAAAAGAAAGGGCAATACTTTTTCAAGGTCAATTTTGGGGATATAAAAGGCAAGCGGTTGAGGTGGCCGGAAACACAGGAACACCCCACCCCTGTTGTGGCCCTCTGTCGGTATTGCCAAAGGCAGTTGCAGAATGGTTCAAAAAGTTTTGTATATTTGCACCAATTGAACACCCACAGGGGGACACCGCCCTAAAGACAGGAAAGGGGGCAAAATGGCAAAAAGTTCCACCTATGTTCCACCAAAATTGCTAACTCTGTTCACAAGTCCCTATATTACAACAGGTTACAAAGGTGCATAAGTAGTCCTGCAGGGACCACTTGAAGCCCGGCGCCTTGCGTCGGGTTTTTTGTATATGAGCAAGAAGCAGAAATACAAAAAAAATTCTTATCTTGCTGCGTTGGATAAACTTGCCTGATATGAATGTCAAAACTCTTTTCTGCAGTATTGCCCTGTTTGTCTCCTGCATTGGAGCTCAGGCTCAGGTATATCTTGTGGACCGCTACAAACCCACAGAATCGTCACGATACAAGGCTTTCACTTCTTCAAGCGGGGAAAAGCTGGATATTGCATCCAAAATGATAGGCAGCGGATTTGCTCTTAACACAGGCAAAAACGGCCTTGTTGCCGAGGATAATCCGGGCTATGCCGTATTCCATCTCAAGGGCGCCTACTCGAAAATCAGTTTTATAATCGGCCCTCGAGGCTCTTCCCAGAGTTACAATTCATTTGACGACAACGTGATAGTAACCATCAAGGCCGACGGGAAAAGGATTTTCGACGAAGTCATCCAGGCTTGGCACGCCCCACGGGAAGTTGTTCTCGATATCAACGGTGTGGATGAGCTGCGAATAGACCTGCCAAGAGGCGCCACCGACCTTGCTTTCGGCAGGGTAAAACTTTGGAAAGCATCGGAAACATACAAGCCATCCCTGAGCCAGACTCTTCCTCAGGGAAAACTTAATCTGCCGGATGGGCTGAAGCCGTATCTGCTTCCAAACAACGGCACAATCTGCACCATAGGGGAGACCAAGCTGCAGAATGCCAAGAATGTTTCGGGAGCTACTGTGAACAGACACAAATTCACTTCCGGAATGATGTTCGCCACAAATCAGCAATTGGCAGGCAAGTTCTGCGCTTACACTTATTTCTGGATCGACAGGCAATACGACAAACTTTCCTTTGTGGTGGGTGCACAGGACAGCAAGAGTTCCAAGGCGAGCGGATGGCTCTCTGTTATGGCCGACGGCAAAATCATATATGAGAAACTTGTAAAGCAGGGAGATTTGGCAGAAAGAGTGGTTTTGGATATCGCCGGGGTGAATGTGCTTTCCTTCCACAGCGAGCTCAGGGACTGTGCGTTCCTCGGTGGAATGAACATAGTTGTTGCAGAGATTGCGGCATACAGGAAGGGCGACAAGACTGTCCCTGAAGCCGGAGAGCTGGACTATACGGCACAGCGCCTTTCGAAACTTCCGGATGTGGCCCCGATGTGCTCAAATATGAAACCTTATTCCTACGGAGGTGTAGCTGATTTCAGTTCCCTGTATTTCTCGGGAGAATCGTCCCATTACACATTCTCAATGGGTGGAGAAAAGTTCTACGAAGGTTTTGTGCTCGCAACAGGAAACAATCTCTTCGGAGACAACATAAACTCCTATGTAAGCTTCGATATGGGCGGCCAGTACGACTACATCTCCTTCAAAGCCGGAAGTCTCAGCAAGAAAAATGTTCTGGACGATGATTATCTTCAGGTTTATGCCGACGACGAACTGGTGCTCGATGCCAGAATATACTCGACATGGCCTGCAGTCTATTTCGAAGTTCCTATCAAGAAATGCCGCAAGCTTACTTTCGCAAAGCCCGGTACAGGCAAGGACAAGCAGATTCACATCGGAATAGGCGATGTGGTGATGTACAGGGGCAAACCTGTGGAGAACGATATTTTCTACCACGAGAAACCCGAGTGCCCGGCCGAAGCCGACCTCATCGACCTCTTCGGCAAGCCTTATCTGCACTATGTAGGCCGATACCTCAGCGACTTGACCAATTTCTCCATCGAGGACTGCTTTGTGGATGGCAGCACTCAGAAACGCTATTTCCAGATGCCGGACGGCAGCAAGATATACAAGGGCATAATGCTTGAGACCAACATCCCTCTGGGCCTTGAGAATGTGAATCTGACCGATGCCGTATATATGTTCTTCCTCGGTGCCGGCTCGGCTATCAGTTCGAGCGCAGTATCGGCCGCTACGGGAATTACGGCCGGTGTCAGCGGGGTGGCAGCAGGAATGTCCACGATGAAGCTGATGAACAGCGAGGGAGGCCAATCATCTGTGGCGGCCTACAATCTTTTCGGTGAATATCAGAGCCTTACCTTCACCGTTGCCTGCAAGAGCCCTTATGTGGACCCTGTCGATGAAATCTTCAACGGAGCCAAGAACGGCCGTCCCGTGACATTCGATGTCTTTGCGGACTTGCAGTTGGTGGGCAAGTTCGAGCTGAGTGACGATATGCAGCCAAAAACCTTTACAGTACCTCTATACGGAGCCAATCAGCTGATGTTCTGGCTGGAATGCGGTGACGAGCGTTCAGGCCAGTACGTGCTTTACGACCTTAAGTTGAGCAAGACTCCTTGTCTTGAAAAGCCTGTCTTCACCAGCGAGCAGGCGGCCGATGCCGGCATGGACGTTCATAGCGGCAGCTACAAGGTGGAGAACGCCCTCGAGAGTGCCGAAAGGCAGAAACAGGAAGAAGCCCGGGCCCGGAAGGAGGCAAAGAAGGCTGCACAGAAGAGCAAGGCCAAGAAGAGTGCCGAGCCGGAAGTTTGGGATTTGAGCAAATACAGCGGCGATTCTTCGGTGGACGATTTCCTGCGGGATGTGAGCAATGTCTGGAAGGATTGCGAAAAGCTCAAGTCTTGGAAGAGTACGCCATATACTTTGGTGCAGGACTGGGTGCAGGCAGCCGACGGCTCGGTCTTCAAATGTGTAAGTTTTGTCGATGCTGGCGGCAATCGCCTGAGCACTACGGATATGCAGCAGAACATTACGGAACTTATCCAGCTTTGCAAGGACCTCAAGTTCAATGCAAACCTGGCAAAAGTAGGCCTTCCTGTAGCTACTCTCGGCGTGGCCACCCTTCCGAATCTGGAGTCTATCAGCTACTTCAGCAAATATGTCAAGAAGGGCAATACCATTCTCAATCAGTGCATCAAGGATGCCGACATCATTCTCGATGCAAAGAATGCCGAACTGGAAGTTATTCACAACTTCATCCAAAACGCCGTGAACGTGGGTAATTTCAAGAGTACTGCCCGGGTGATGATACTTGTGCCTTCCAAGGGAGAAAAAGCACCCACTGTAATGCAACGGTTGGAGTATTATAAGTTCTGAAAGGCTTGTGTTAGCACTTTTTTTGTATCTTTGTGCCCAGATTAAAAATATCAGACTATGACAAAAGAAGATCCAATTGCAAGAATTGAGCGTCAGGAAGCTCAGCGTAAAGGCAAGGCCCCGCTTATCGTCCTTGCCGTTTTGGCAGCAGTGCTTGCCGTTGCTTTGGCCGTTGTGGCCAGCCGTGACTACAAGATGGTCAAGGAACTCGAAGCCGACAAAGCAGATTTGGAAGAGCGTATCAGCGTACTCAAGACCGATTTCGACAATCTGTCTTCCGATTACGACTTCATAAACACCCAGCTTGACTCTTCAAGGGAAGAGGTTGCAATGCTTGTGGACAGAATCAAGAAGACCGAGGCTACCAACCGCAAGAAGATGCGTGAATACGAAAAGGAACTCGGTACCCTCCGCAGCATTATGAAGAGCTATCTGGTTCAGATAGACTCCCTTAACACTGCAAACCAGAGACTTGCTAGCGAGCTGTCATCGTCCCGAAAGGCGCTTGCACAGGCCAAGGGGGAGAACCAGGAACTCGCTTCCAAGGTTGAGAACCTCGCATCCAAGGTGGAGACCGGCTCCATCGTCAAGGCCAGAGGCATAGAGGTCAAGGCTTACAATGCTTCCAACAAAGTGACCGACCGCAGCAGCCGTGTAAAGAGGCTTGCAGTTTCCCTCAGTCTTGTTGAGAACGAGCTTGCCCGTCGCGGTGCAATGAACGTTTACATCAGGGTTAAAGACCCGGACGGAGTGCTTCTTCTCGACGGCGAGAACGGCAGCTTCAAGCTCGGCAAAGAAAAAGTTGCAGCCAGTGCCTTCCGCGAGGTTGATTATCAGGGCAAGGAGCTCGATATGATAATCTATCTCAACAATGTTGAAGACTATGTGAAAGGTATCTACACCATCGACGTATATACCGACAAGTCTCAGCTTGGCAGCGCTGAACTCCTTCTCAGGTAATGATTTACATACACGTGCCTTTCTGCAGGAGTTTCTGCACCTACTGCGGCTTCTATTCTGAAAGGCTGTGTTCCGAAAGTGGGCATCTGCCCATAGACTCATATATCTCCTCCCTTTGTGCGGAAATCCTCCGGCGAAGGGAGGAGATTCTTGCTGCTGCCGCCTGCAATACTCTATATATCGGCGGCGGCACTCCTTCTTTGCTCCCTCTTGCCGCTTTGGAGCAGATTCTCAAGGCTTTGCCACTTTCCGGCTTCGATGAGTTTACAATTGAGGTGAATCCGGATGATATTCTCAAAGGCGGCCTGTCCTATTCGCTGGGTCTCAAGGCCTTGGGTGTGAACCGTGTGAGTATGGGGGTCCAGTCTTTTTCGGACAGTGAGCTGCACTGGATGGGCCGGCGGCACAATGCCTCCCAGGCTGTGCAGGCTTTCCGGCTCCTGCGCGATGCCGGTTTTGAGAATATTTCGCTCGATCTCATTTTCGGGCAGGGGAGTACGGAGAACCTGTCTTCTGGCATCGACAGCCTGCTTGCTCTGAGCCCCGAGCACGTATCGGCCTACCAATTGAGCGTGGAGAGTGGCTCCGCTTTGGAGTCCATGCTTGAAAAGGGGCTTGTCCATTTGCCGGACGATTCCGTTTGCGCCGCCCAGTATGCCCTTTTGTGCGAAAGGCTTTCTGCGGCCGGTTATGAACATTACGAAATTTCCAATTGGGCGAAACCCGGATTCAGGGCCCGCCACAATAGTGCTTATTGGACACGCTGCAGCTATGTGGGGCTTGGCCCGGGAGCGCATTCTTTTTCCCGGGAGAGGGAGTACCGCAGCTGGAACAGTGAGACTTTGCCTTCCTGGCAGAGTGAAGGGGAGCAGCTGAGCGCCCGGGAGGTCCGTGAGGAAAGGACGATGCTGGGGCTTCGCTGCTGCGAGGGCATTGATGCTGCCGCCCTTCCCCAGGACAGGCTTGCTGCAGAGCTGGCTTCCGGCCGCCTCTGCTCTTGCTCTTCACACAGAGTACGCATCCCTGAAACCCATTGGTTCGTCAGCGACGACATCATCTCCAACCTCCTGTAAGCTTTTTGTTGTTGAGGATGGGCCCTGGCCGAAAGAAACCTCGTCTCCTGAGGAAGGAGGGGACCCACAAGCGCCTTGCGCGCAGTGGGGAGGAGTTTCTGAAGGTCAGGGCCCAGCCTCAACAATGGTAAGTTAGCTAAGCTTTGTGGAAGAAAAAGTGCTCTACTGCTCGTCGGTACCGTCGTTGAAGAGGTGGGTGAGCCCGGTGTCTATGCGGATGATTTCCTTGGTGAGCCCTTCTATGCTGTAACCGCCGAACTGCCTTGTGAAAGTGACTCCGTCTTCACCCATTTTCACAATGCGGGTAAACAGCGATGCTTTTTTGAAATAGAGATTCTCTCCTTCCTTGTTTTTGAGGACGTAACCGCGCTCATGCATATAATCCACAATACGAGGCTCGATTTCGCTGCTCTCACCGCCGATGCGGACATTGCGGCTACTGTATCCCAAACGCGGATACACTGCAGCAAAAACAGCCACAATGATGGCCATCTGCCAAATGGAATCGTAACCATTGACGAACATCTGCTCAATATTTCCTTCCACAAGGTGGAGAAGATGGAGGATAACGATAAAGAGTACCAGAACAATGCACAGGTACACAAAATATTTTACGGCTCTTACTATATACTTCATAACAATGCAAACTTACGAAAAAAGCGGGAACAATGGCTATGCCAAAGAAATAATCTCTCCAAGGGCCTTCTCTTCGGCCTCGTTGGAAAGCACAGCCTCGATAGGAATTATGAACAGCCTTTTTTTGAGAGCATCACTCACCCAAGGCTTGCCTATAATCCTTTGAGCATCTTTTTCTGTAGTGGCAAGAGCACAGACGGAGTATTTGCAGGCCTCTTTCTTAATGCGCTGCAAATCCCTTCGGCTGAAATCGTGATGGTCCCTGAAAGAAAACTCCTTCACAATTCTGTGTTCCTGAAGCAGATGCTTTCTCAAACTCGGGTCTTTGGCTATTCCATTGACATATAAAATATTCTTGTCGTAGATATAACGCCTGTCGCCCTCCGGGAACGCCATCTGCGGCTCCAAATAGCGGATATATGAGAAGAGCAGCAGAATTTCCTTTCCTTCCGGAGTGAGTGCCCTGCAGGTGGCAGGATTGTAGTCTCTGAGCTTAAGCCTGAAGGCGAAAGCGGCCTTTTCCGAATCAAGAATATCCTTCGGGCACTTGCTCACAATAATGCAGTCCGCTTTGAAAATGCGCTCCGGCAGATCGCGCAGCCGCCCGAAAGGAAGCAGCCTGTCCTCAAAGATAGGTCTGCTGTAATTCACAAGAACAATGTTCCTGGTAGCCCTAAGCCTGCGGTGCTGGAAGGCATCGTCCAGAATAACAAGTTTTGCGCCCAGCGCCTTGAGCTTTCGGCAGCCTTCCAGACGGTCTTCGTCCACTGCCACAGTCCTTTGCGGAAATTTGCGCTTTACCTGCAGCGGCTCGTCGCCGAAATCAGAGGCGGAGCCATCGGTCTGCACCAGAGCAAAGCCCTTGCTCTTGCGCTTGTACCCGCGCGAAAGCACAGCCACGCCTTCCCGCTGCTCCAGAAGCCTGAGCAGCAGCTCGCAATGAGGAGTCTTGCCCGTACCGCCCACAGTGACATTGCCGATGCAGATGCTCGGAACGGCGCTCTCCTCGCTTTTGCGGTCGTAGCGCCTATGTCTAAGCTTGAGAATCAGACGGTAAAGCATAGCGTTCTTCTATTTGGTCCAAAATGGAGTAGAGCTCGTCCACGTCCAGGGTGGTGACCATCTTCATCCTGGTCTCCTTGAAGTCCGGCAGGCCTTTGAAATAGCAGCTCAAGTGCCTGCGCATCTCATAAATTCCCCGCGGAAGTCCCTTGAGCTCCAGCGACAGTCCCAGATGCCTTTTGGCAAGGGCCACTTTCTCGCCGATGCTCAAATCCGGCAGGAGTTCTCCGGTGTCGAGATAGTGCCGTATTTCGCGGAACACCCATGGGTGCCCGAAACTGGCCCGGCCTATCATTATTCCGTCCACTCCGTAGGTGTCGAAAGCCCGTTTCGCCTGCTCCGGAGTGCAGATGTCTCCGTTGCCGATGATAGGGATGTGCATGCGTGGATTGTTCTTAACCTCCCCGATGAGAGTCCAGTCGGCCTGCCCGCGGTATAGCTGGCAGCGGGTGCGCCCGTGGATGGTAAGCGCCTGAATGCCGACGTCCTGCAGCCTTTCGGCCAGCTCCACGATAATCTTGCTGTCCTCGTCCCAGCCGAGCCTGGTTTTCACCGTAACAGGCTTGTGCACAGCCTCCACAATGGCTTTGGTAATGGCTACCATCTTGTCCGGCTCGCGCATCATTCCGCTTCCGGCACCCCTGCCCGCGATTTTGGAAACCGGGCAGCCGAAGTTGATGTCGATGATGTCGGCCCCGTGCCCGCCGGAAAGTTCAGCTGCATTTTCGGCCATTCTGGCGGCCTCGACCATAGCTTCGGGGATGTGCCCGTAGATTTGTATGCCCACCGGGGCCTCAGCCTCAAGTGTGTGCATCTTCTCGATGGAGCGGGGGACATCGCGCACCAGAGCATCGCTCGGGACGAATTCCGTATATACGACAGCCGCCCCTTGTTCTTTGCAGAGGATTCGGAACGATGCATCTGTAACATCTTCCATCGGTGCCAGAAACAGAGGGCGTCTGCCTAAGTCTATGTTTCCGATCTTCATCGGAAGTCCGCCTTTAGATTTGTGCCAGGATGTGCGGAGCCTGGATGGCTGCGTTCACAGCAACGCTGATGAAGAGAACAACGATGATGGTTGACAAAATGACGCCGATTACCTTGAGTCTCTTGAACCAGATTCCGTTGTTCCATCCCCAGGTCTGGAACATGCTCCAGAAGCCGTGCACAAGGTGGAACCACAGTGCGATGAACCAGATGATGTAGATTGCGAGAATCCACCAGTGGCTGAATGTGAGGCTCAGCAGGAGGTAAGGGTTGTTCTCGAAGGTGCCAATGTGCAGAAGCTCAGGCATCTGCATTTTTGACCAGAAGTGGAAGAGGTGGAAGCAGATGATGCCGAGGATGAGGATACCCAGCACGAACATGTTCTTGGCGCTCCATGAATCTGCTGCTGCCTTCGATGACACTTCGTAGCGTTTGAGGCCGCCACGGGCGATTATGTTCTTTGCGGTGAGCCAGCAGCCGTATGCGATGTGCACTATGAAGCCGAGGGCCAGAACAGGAACCATAAGGCTGATGATAGGTGTGGACATGAAGTCGCAGCCCAGTTTGAAGAGGCCGTCACCTGCGCTGAAGAGGGCATCATCAGCGGCAACTACGCCGTACTTGCCTGTGAAACTGTCGATTACCGAAAAGAAGTTGATGGTTACGTGAAGGAGCAAGAAAATAATAAGGAAGGCGCCACTGATTGCCTGCACCAATTTCTTGCCGATGGATGAGTTAAAGATGAACATATTTCAAATAAAAGGTTTTATATCCATTCAAAAAACATACAAATATAAGTCAAATATTGCAAGTTTAATAATTTTCCGGTATTTTTGTTTTTGCCCGCATGGGTTAATTACATTATAAGCTATGTACAAAAGAGTTCTTCTTAAGTTGAGCGGCGAAAGCCTCGGCGGTCCTGCAGGAAAGGGATTGGACGAGAAGCGTATTGCCGAATATGCCGCCCAGGTGGTCAAGGCTGTGCGCAGCGGCTGCCAGGTGGCGATAGTTAACGGAGGCGGAAACATCTTCCGCGGTCTTCAGGGAGCAGGAAAAGGTTTTGACAGGGTGGATGGCGACAAGATGGGAATGCTTGCCACCGTAATCAATTCCATGGCCCTCGCGCAGTTCATCCGCGAACTGGGAGTCAAGGCGGAAGTATTCACTGCAACCCCTATGGAACCCATTGCACGCTATTACGTAAGGGACAAGGCCCTTGCTCTTATGGAGGAGGGCGGTGTGGCTCTCATCGCAGGCGGCACTGGCAACCCTTTCTTCACCACGGACAGCGGAGCCGCTTTGCGTGCGCTCGAACTCAGATGCGACGCCCTACTCAAGGGCACCAGAGTGGACGGAGTTTATACGGCCGATCCGGAAAAGGATCCTTCAGCCCGCAAATACGATACCCTCACCTTCGACAAGGCCCTTGCCGACCATCTCAAGGTTATGGACGCCACGGCCTTTGCCCTTTGCCAGCAGGGGGACATTCCAATCGTTGTATTCAATATAGATCAGAACGGTGCTCTCCAGAGACTTCTCGACGGAGAAAAGGTGGGTACCGTGGTTCACGCATAAATCACATAAAAATATGTTAACAGAAAACGCAAAACAGATTGTCTCCGTGGCAAACGGCAAAATGGGAGACGCGGTGGCTTTCCTCGAAGAAAGTCTCAAGAACTACAGAGTGGGCAAGGCCAACCCGGCTGTGTTCAACAAAGTTCTCGTAAACTATTACGGAACCCCAACCCCTATCCCTCAGGTGGGTTCGGTTACGGCTCCCGATGCCAAAACCCTCGCCATCCAGCCTTGGGAACGCTCTCTGATTCCTGCCATCGAAAAAGCCATTCTCGATGCCAATATCGGCCTCACCCCTTCCAATAACGGAGAGACCATCCGATGCACTGTTCCTGCTCTCACCGAAGAGCGCCGCAAGGAACTCTGCAAGAACGCCAAATCGGAAGGCGAAAATGCCAAGATAGTTATCCGCAACGCCCGCCGCGATGCTGTGGATGCCTTCAAGAAGGCCGTCAAGAACGACGGAATGAGCGAAGATATCCAGCGTGAAGGAGAAGACGAAGTCCAGAAAATTACCGACAAGCGCGTGAAAGAAGTGGACGAACTTGTTGCTGCCAAAGAAAAGGACATTCTTGCAGTTTAGGCTGTAAGTTTTGTTTTTAAATATTTATTTGTTATCTTTGCGACCCCTTTGAAAAGAGGGATCGCAATTTTTATTAAGTATTAACCGTTAAAGTTTCAAGACAATGGACACACTTAGCTACAAAACAGTATCGCTGAACAAGGCAACTGTTGACAAGAAGTGGTTGGTCATTGATGCTACAGATCTCGCACTTGGACGTCTTTCTTCCAGGATTGCCCTTGTCCTTCGCGGCAAGAACAAGCCGGGCTACACTCCAAACGTGGATTGCGGTGACAACGTTATCGTAATCAACGCCGAGAAGGTTGCCCTCAAAGGCAAGAAGATGACAGACCGTGTGTATGTACGCTACACTGGTTACCCAGGAGGACAGCGTTTCACCACACCTCGCGAAATCCTCGCTAAAAGACCGGCAGAACTCATTCGCAGAGCAGTGAAGGGTATGCTCCCTAAAACACGTCTTGGAGACCAGCTCCTCGGAAACCTCTATGTTTACGCAGGTCCTGAGCATCCTCACAAGGCACAAAACCCTACAGAAATCAAGTTAAACGAAATTTAAACAGAGCAAATGGAACAGACACACGCCCTTGGAAGACGTAAAGCAGCTGTAGCTCGCGTTTATCTCACAGAAGGTGAAGGCAATATCGTTATCAACGGCCGTCCTCTCGAAGATTACTTCAAGGAGGAGACTCTCCGTTATATCGTGCTTCAGGCCTACACCGTTACCGAAACTCTCGGCAAGTTCGACACCAAGGTAACCCTCGTCGGAGGTGGTACCAAAGGTCAGGCAGAAGCTGTAAGACTCGGTATCGCACGTGCTCTCTGCGAGATTGACAAGGAAGCATATCGTTCTGCCCTCAAGGCCGCCGGCCTTCTCACACGCGATGCCCGCGAGGTTGAGCGTAAGAAACCGGGCCGCCCTGGTGCACGTAGACGCTTCCAGTTCAGTAAACGTTAGTTATCAACCCTTTATGTACAGCTTCGGTTTTTAAACCGTTCCCTCAGGAAGGTTGCCGGGCTGCGGAAAATCTTCGAGACTGACAAGGTCACTACCCGAAGATTGATGAAAAGAGAAAAATTAAAACAAACAAGACTATCATGTCAAGAACAAATTTTGAAGAATTGCTTGAAGCAGGTTCACACTTCGGACACCTCGCCCGCAAGTGGAATCCTAAAATGGCTCCATATATCTTCGACCAGAAGAACGGAATCCATATCATAGACCTGCACAAGACAGTTATTAAAGTAGATGAGGCTGCAGAAGTGATGAAGGATCTGGCCAAATCCGGCCGCAAGATCCTCTTCGTAGCCACCAAGAAGCAGGCAAAGGAAATTGTTGCCGAGAAAGCCGCTTCAGTAGGTATGCCATCCATCACCGAGCGTTGGGCCGGTGGTATGCTTACCAACTTCCCTACCATCCGCAAGGCCATCAAGAAAATGGCTGTCATCGACAAGATGAAGGAAGATGGTACTTTCGACAAACTCGCAAAGCGTGAGCGCCTTCAGGTGGACCGCCAGAGGGCAAAACTCGAGAAGAACCTCGGTTCCATCAGAGATATGTCACGCCTGCCTTCAGCCCTTTTCGTAGTTGACGTTCAGAAGGAAGCCAATGCCGTCAAGGAAGCCAATCGTCTTAACATTCCGGTTTTCGCAATGGTTGATACTTGTTGCGATCCAAGCCCGATTGATTATGTGATTCCGGCAAACGACGATGCTACAAAGAGCATTGAGTGCATCCTCAACGCAGTATGCGGCGCCATCCGCGAGGGTCTCGAGGAGCGCAAGCTCGAGAAGGAGAAGGAAGTTGAGGCTGAAGCAAAGGAAGTTGCAGGAAAGCCAGCAGAGCGCAAGCTCCGTTCCCGCAAGGGCGGAAAGCCAGCCGCTCAGGCAGAGGCAGCCGTTGAGGCTCCTGCAGCAGAGGCCCCGGTTGAAGCTCCGGCAGCAGAATAATTCATTTAACTCTTAGAAATATTACTACAATGGCAATTACAGCAGCAGACGTAATGAAGTTGCGCAAGATGACTTCAGCAGGTATGATGGATTGCAAGAAGGCTCTCGAGGAAGCAGAAGGCGACTTCGACAAGGCCGTAGGCATTATCCGCGAAAAAGGTAAACTCGTTGCAGCCAAGAGGGCAGACCGCGAAACCTCAGAAGGTGCGGTAAAGGCCCGTGTGGCAGGCAGCAAGGCTGTTCTCGTATGTCTGGGTTGTGAAACCGACTTCGTGTCCCGCAACTCCGATTTCCAGAATCTGGCCGATGCCATCGCAGATGTAGCAATTGCAAACGCACCTGCAGACCTCGAAGCCCTCAAGGCTTGCAAAATGGCCGATGGCTACACTGTAGCTGAGGCTATCGAGGCCCAGACCGGCAAAACCGGTGAGAAGCACGTCCTCGCATACTATGCAATTG
Organism: uncultured Bacteroidales bacterium; assembly: GCA_946055165.1. Classification (GTDB taxonomy): domain Bacteria; phylum Bacteroidota; class Bacteroidia; order Bacteroidales; family UBA932; genus Cryptobacteroides. The sequence continues at coordinate 8,234 of CAMGFA010000033.1, read as the reverse complement.
TCGAGGCTCCTTTCGTTGTTGAGTACATCCACGCTCTCAACGGCAAACTCGGTGCTCTTGTCGGCTTCAACAAAGAAGTTCCGGCAGAAATCGCCAAGGGTATTGTGATGCAGGTTGCATCTATGAACCCTGTTGCCATCAGCGCAGCAGACTGCCCTAAGGAGATTGTTGACAACGAGCTTCAGGTAGCAATTCAGAAAACTCGTGATGAGCAGGTTCAGAAGGCAGTTGAGGCAGCCCTCAAGAAGGCTGGCATCAACCCTGCCCACGTGGACAGCGAAGACCACATCGAGTCCAACACAGCCAAGGGCTGGCTCACCCCTGAGCAGGCCGCACAGGCTCGTGAAATCATCAAGACCGTGAGTGCCGAGAAGGCAGCAAGCCTCAACGAGCAGATGGTTCAGAACATCGCAAATGGACGTCTCCAGAAATTCTTCAAGGAGCAGACCCTCGAGGAGCAGGAGTACCAGATGGCCGATGGTCACATCAGCGTAAAGGACGCTCTTGCAGCAGTGGACAAAGAGGCTAAGGTTGTGGCTTTCAAACGCTTCACTCTCACAGACTAGTTTTCTTCAACTTATCGGGAAGGATGGCCTCAAGCAGGGTCATCCTTCTTTTTTATGCTCATATACGCCCGCTTTGGCTCCGGGGCTGCTTATTTGGTAAAAAATGAGTATTTTTGTGCCCTGAACTAAGATGAATATCAAGTCGCTCTTAAAAGATACTGCCATTTATGGTTTGAGCAGTATTGTAGGCAGGTTCCTGAACTATCTGCTTGTGCCGCTCTATACCTATAAGATAGCAGCTGAAAGCGGAGGTTATGGAATAGTAACCAACCTCTATGCATACTCCGCCCTGCTCCTTGCCCTGCTTACCTTCGGAATGGAGACCACCTTCTTCCGCTTCAGTGGACGCAAGGACAAGGATTCGGACAAGGTCTATTCCGCCGCCTTGTGCCTTGTCGGTGGAGTAGCAGTTTTGTTTCTTGTGCTGGTATTCAGCTTCTTGAAGCCGATCAGTGCTGCCATGGGCTATGCCTCCCATCCCGAATACATAGGCTGTTTCGCCCTCATCGGAGCAATGGATGCAGTGCAGGCAATAATGTTCAGCCGGCTCAGACAGCAGCGCAAACCATTCAGGTTCATGGCACTCAAGATGACATATATCGTCCTGAACATAGCTCTGAACCTCTTCATTTTCCTCCTGATGCCGAATATTGGGGCACTGCAGCCGATTTTCCAGCGTTTTGACGGGGGTGTGGGCCTTATCTTTTTCGCCAATCTTTTCTGCACCTCTTTTGTGATGCTGCTTTTCCTGCCTCAATTCCGATATCTCAAATACGGAATCAGCCTGCAGCTGGCAAAGGAGATGCTCCGCTATTCCTTTCCTCTTCTGCTGCTCAGCCTTGTGGGCATTCTGAATCAGGTGGCAGACAAAATCCTTTTCCCATACCTTGTAAGCGGGCCCGACGGTCAGGTCCAGTTGGGTATTTATGGGGCTTGCGTGAAGATAGCGATGATTATGGCACTCCTCACCCAGGCTTTCCGTTATGCTTATGAGCCCGTGGTGTTTTCGGGAAAAGACAAGAACAGTCCTCAGACTCTTGCCCAGGGAATGAAGTTTTTCGTTCTTTTTACTGTGCTTGCCTGGCTTGCCGTGATGCTTTTCCTTCCTGTGCTCAAATTTTTCATTCAGCCGGGATATTGGGAAGGCCTCAAGGTGGTACCTGTTGTTATGGCGGCCGAGGTTTTCATGGGAATATATTTCAACCTGTCTTTTTGGTACAAACTCAGCGACCGCACCTGGTGGGGAGCGCTGATGAGTGCAATCGGAGCAGCTGTAATGATAGCTGTAAACATCCTTTTTGTGCCGAAATACGGTTATATGGCCTGCGCCTGGGGCGGCTTTGCCGGCTACGGCACTGCAATGCTGCTGAGCTATTGCATCGGCCAGAAGAAATATCCGGTGCACTACGAACTCCGCACAATGGCCCTGTTTACGCTCATGGCCCTGGCGATTTACCTTTTGAACGGTCTCTATTCCGCTTTTTTAAGCACGCTTTGGAGTTTGGCGGTATCGGCCGTTCTGCTGTTGATATTTGCATATCTTATTTATAAAGAACTCAAGAAATGAAATTCAGACACATTTTGGTGCTTGTGAGCACGGCCCTTGCTTTGGTGGCCTGCGGCTCCCGCAATGAAAAGAAAAACAAGGCCGCAGAAGAGCAAGGCGTAGAGCAGAAGGCTCTTGATTCCTTGAAAATCAGCGAAAAACTCGCTGCTCTCGAAGCAGAGCCACTATTTGATATAGTTACCACAATGGGTACTATCCGTGTCAAACTGTACAGTGGAACCCCGAAGCATCGTGAGAATTTTGCACGTCTGGCCTTCGAAGGTTTTTACGACGGAATTCTTTTCCACCGTGTAATCAATGGTTTCATGATTCAGGCAGGGGACCCTCTTACCAAAGATCCTGAAAGAGTGTCAGAATATGGTACAGGAGGCCCGGGCTATACCGTGGAGGCTGAATTTGTGCCTGAATACAAGCATCTTAAAGGCGCATTGGCAGCAGCCCGCCGCGGCGACAAGGCCAACCCATGGAAGGCTTCGAGCGGTTCGCAGTTCTACATCGTACAGGACGAGGAGGTATGTGCCCAACTCGATGGAGATTACACTGTATTTGGCCAGACGGTGGAGGGATTTGAAGTTATCGATGCCATTGCATCGGTTCCGGTAAACGGGCGCAATCTGCCTTTAAGCCCGGTTAAGATCTTAACTGTCAATCCAGTTAACTAATGTATTACATAGAACTTAACTCTACCAACCCCCATTATAACATGGCATTCGAGGCCTGGTGCCTCAAGAATCTGCCGGCGGGGGAGAGTTATTTTTATCTTTGGAAGAACGCCCCGGCGGTAATCATAGGCGAGAACCAGAATGCCTATGCCGAGGTTAATCTGGACTATCTCTCAGCCAATGGCGTGTGTCTTGCCCGCCGCACAACTGGCGGAGGGGCCGTTTATCACGATCTCAACAATCTCAACTATTCCTTTATAGGGGAGGATGTAAGCGCTCAGCCTATGGTCGATGCGCTGCAGGCACTTGGGGTGCCTGCGCAACTTACCGGGCGCAACGACATTTTTGTGGACGGGCACAAGGTCTCCGGATATGCCCGAAGGGTGGAGTGCGGGCGCGAGCTTGTGCACGGCACGTTGCTTTTCGATGTGGACCTTGGGGCTTTGCAGAAGGCTCTCGATACCCCTTTGAGCAAGATGAAGGCCAAGGGGGTGAAGTCCGTCCGCAGCGTGGTGGCCAACCTTAAGGATTACCTTCCGCAGTGTGCCGATGCAGACGCTTTCAAGCAGGCTCTGCTCGATTATTTTGCCCCGCAACTGCAGCCCTACAAGCTCAGCGGGGAGCAGCTTGCCCGGATTGATGCCCTGTGCAGCAGCAAGTTCGCTACCAGGGAGTGGAATCTTGGCAAGTCTCCTGAGGCTACTTTTTTCCACAAAGCCAAGTTTGCGTGCGGGACTGTGGAGGTGGAAGTGCTTATCAATTCCGGCATTATCGAGCAGATTGGCTTCGCCGGCGATTTCCTTGGCAGCAGGAGCGCTTTCGAGCTGGCCGAAAAACTCAGGGGCCTGCCTTTTGACCGCACTGTCGTGGCCGATGCCCTAAAGAAAGAGGGCGTGGAAAATTACTTCGACGCCCTTTCTGCAGAAGATTTGCTTTCGCTGATATTTGAAGATTAGCTGCTATTCGCTCCAGCTTGTTTCCTTGATGATTTCGGAAACGCTCGGGTGAGGGAAGACAATGCGCTGGAGTTCGCTCCGGTGCATTTTCTTTTCTATTGCAAGGCAGCAGGATGATACTATCTCGCTGCAAGGGTCGCCAATCAGATGGGCTCCCACAAGCCTGTCCTCCGCGTCGCAGATGAGTTTGCAGAGTCCGCTGCCCCTCTCGTTTTCAACAACGAATCGGCCGGAATAGGCCATAGGCAGCTTATAAACCTTGTATTCGATGCCCCTGGCTCTGAGGCTCTGTTCGCTCTCCCCCACGGAGGCTACTTCCGGATGGGTGTAAACCACGCCCGGGATGGCGGCGTAGCTCATCTTGTCTTCAATGCCAAGTATGTGGTTCACAGCTACTTCGCCTTCGCGGCTGGCCGTATGTGCAAGCATCGAAAATCCGGTGATGTCGCCGGCGGCATAGACTCCCTCCACCGCTGTCTGCATGTGGCAGTCCGTCTTCAGTGCGCCTCTTTCCGTTTGCAGGCCGATGCTTTCGAGGCCCAGGTCCTGGGCGTGTGCCCGGCGGCCTACGCATACAAGAATCTTCTCGCCCTCTATGCACTGCTCGGTGGTATCGTCCTGAATGAAAAAGACCTTGTTGCCTTCTACTCTACAGACCTTGCACTTGAGGTGGAAGTCCACGCCGCGTGCCTGGTAGGCAGCTTGCAGAAGGCCGCTGATTTCTTCGTCGATGGGCCCGAGAATCTTGTCCAGAGCCTCGATTACGCTCACTTTGCAGCCGAGGCTGTTGAAAAGCGAGGCGAATTCCATTCCTATCACGCCGCCTCCGATGATGACAAGGCTTTGCGGGACGGTGTCCAGCTGAAGTGCTTCGCGCGAGCTCATTGCCACGGGGCCCGGACATTCGAGTCCCGGAATGGGCGGGATGAAGCTCTGGCTGCCGCTGCACAGCAGGAGATTCTCGCTGTGGAACTGCTGCTCTTCGGTTTCGATGGTGAAATCCCCCTTGGCGCCGCCTGCAATGCGGGCTCTGGCCTTGACCACTTCAACTCCCAGATTGCGCATCGAGACCTTTATGGCTCCGGTGAGTTTTTTTGTAATCTTGTCTTTGCGCTGGAGCACTTTGGCATAGTCTATAGAGGCATCGCTCACGTTTACGCCGTATTTCGCAGCACTCTTGCTTTCATCCAGAAGATGGGCGCTGCGCAGCAGGGTTTTGGTCGGGATGCAGCCTTCGTTGAGGCAGACGCCTCCCAATTCCTTCTCTTCGAAGAGGATAACTTTCAGTCCGGCAGCTGCTGCCCTCTGTGCGGCAACATATCCGGCAGGGCCGCCACCAATTATAGCAAGATTATACATATTTTTTATTTTGTGGCACGCTAATTGCAATTAGTTTATTCGAATAGTTTTTTCATAGGTTAAATTTTAGGTTAGAAGTTAAGGGCTGCGTCGTGATGATGCCGCCCTTAATGATTTTATTTGTTCCTGAAGTTGAAACCTTGCAACTCAAGGCGCGGGAAGGCGAATTCTTTCACCTTGCTTTCGAAGTTTGCAAAGTTCTTGTTCTTGAGCTCGCACCACTGCACTTCGCTCATCGCCAGAAGGCGCGGCATAATCATATACTCCAGTTGGGCATCGTCCGGAATATACTCTGTCCAGACATTGGCCTGGGCTCCGAGTATGTGTGCGGCTGCCTGAGGGTTGAGCCCGGCGGTAGGGTCAAAGCTGTACACTTTTTCGAGGGTGAGGTCGCCCCAGAATGCGCAGAGCGGCTCGTCGCTCTCCTGCTTTGCGGGGTCCTGGCAATAATCGAAATAGCAGTAGTCCGTTGGGGTCATGATCACGTCGAAATTGCGGTTCGATGCCTCGATTCCGCCGGAAAGGCCTCTCCAGGACATCACTGTTGCTCCTTCCTCCAAATCGCCTTCGAGAATCTCGTCCCAACCGATAATTTTCTTGCCTCTGGTCTTGAGGTGGGCCTGGATGCGGGAGGTTACGTAGTTCTGCAGGCGGGTTTCGGCGCTGGCGTGCTCATCGGCCACAAGCCCGAGCTCCTGGATTTTTGCCTGGCAGTCAGGGCATTTGGCCCAGTTGTCCTTAGGGCATTCATCTCCGCCGATGTGGAAATACTCGCCGGGGAAGATTTCGCAGAGCTCGTCCAGAACATCGCAGAGGAAGGTGAAAGTCTGCTCCTTGCCCGGGCAGAGCACATCCGGCGAAACGCCCCACATTGTCCACACCTCGTAAGGGCCGCCGAAGCAGCCGAGTTCAGGGTAGCTTGCCAGAGCTGCAACCATGTGTCCCGGCAGATCCACTTCCGGAACTACGGTGATGCCGAGTTTCTGCGCATAGGCCACGATTTCGCGCATCTCTTCCTGTGTGTAGTAGCCTCCGTAGCGGATATTGTCCGACGGGCCCGTGTAGTAGCCGACCATTGTGCCGCTTCTGTAGGCGCCCACTTCGATCAGGCGGGGGTATTTTTTGATTTCGGCCCTCCAGCCCTGATCGTCGGTCAAGTGCCAGTGGAAACGGTTGAGCTTGAGTATTGCCATCTGGTCGAGCACTTTCTTGATTTCATCGGTGCTGAAGAAATGGCGTGAGCAGTCCAGGTGCATGCCGCGGTAGGCAAAACGCGGTTTGTCCTTGATTTCACAGCAAGGCAGCTCCCATTTCTGGTCCTCTGCGGCCTTGTTTCCCCATATTGCCACCGGCAGCATCTGTTTGAGGCTTTGGATGGCGTAGAGGAAGCCGTTTTCGGACGATGCCTCTATGATTGCGGCGTCTTTGCTTATCCTTATATGGTATGCTTCATCTTTGAGTGTAGGGTCCACGCAGAAGACAATGCCCTTGGCTTTGCCTTCCTTTACGGTCTGGGCAAGGCCGGACGGCTGCGAGACAGGGTAGATGTTGCCTGCGCAGAGGGTGAGTTGGGCCGAAAAGGCGGCCACTGCATCCTTGGCGTTCTGTCCAATGGAGGAGTCACATGAAATGGAGTTTCCTTTGAGCTTGAAGCTGCCTTTGTCCTCCATTACGCTCAACGGGGCCGGGATAATGTTTATCGCGCCCGCGAGAATCATTGAAATTATTGTCAGTTTCATATAGATATGGTATTAGTATAATAAAAATCCGGCAAGGCCCCCTGCTATGATAACATAGATGGGGTTCGCTTTGAAGTTGTATGTGGCAATAAAGGCGGCTATAAAGAGCAGCCAGCTCTTCCAGTTGGGGAAGTTCTCCCTGATAAGGCTCATCTGCAGATGGGGACCGTCCCAGGAGATGCGGAACATCAGAATGATCACCGCTGCTCCGATGAGGCCGGCTACAGCAGGCTTGAGTATCTTCATTATGGCCAGAAACTTGGGGTCGTTGTGGAAGTGGTTGAAGAGCTTCATCAGCAGCATGAATATCAGGAACGAGGGCAGCACTATCGCCAGGGTTGTAGTGGCCGATCCCAGAACGGAAATGGCATTGGAGTAGCCGGCATTGTGCATTACCTCATAGCCCACGTAAGTGGCGCAGTTGATTCCTATTGGGCCCGGAGTGGTTTGCGAGATGGCGCAGATGTCGGCGAATGCACTCTCGGTAACCCATCCATGGACATTGATTATCTGGGTCTGAATGAGGGAAATCATTGCTCCGCCTCCTCCGAAATTGAAAAGACCTATGATAAAGAAAGTGAAGAAGAGTTGAAGCAGCAGGGTAATCATTTCTTTTTGGCGTGCTCCTCCTTGAGCCATACAAATCCCAGTGTGCCTGCAATGAGGCAGAGCAGCACCCATATAACAGAAACTTTAAGAAAGGCCACCAAAAAGAGGGTGAGGGCGGCGATAAGCCAGGTCCACCATTCTTTGCAGCCTTTTTTTGCCATATTCATGGCCGGAACCAGAATAAGGGAGATGGCAACAGGCCTCAGGCCTGCGAAAATTTTCTGGACCACGATGTTCTCCTTGAAACTGGTGAACACCATTGCTATGAGCAGTATGATGAGGAAGGAGGGGATTATGGCTCCGAGTGTGGCGGCAATGCTGCCTTTAAGTCCTCTCAGTTTGTATCCCGAGAATATGGCCATGTTCACAGCCAGAAGTCCAGGGGCGCTTTGGGCGAGGATAATAACGTCGTCCATTTCATCGTCCCCTATCCAGCCCCTCTTCTGAAGCTCTTTCTCTATGATTGGAATCATCGCATATCCTCCGCCTATGGTGAAGCTTCCGATTTTTGCGAAAATCCCGAAAATCTTCCATAAAGATGCCTTGTGTGTAGCTGTATCCATATTTTACAAATATACTCAATATATGTTGGATTTGCCAATGCTTTCGAAAAAAGCAAAAAAATGAAAATATTTTTCAAAAAAATTTGTTCTTTCAAAAAAAGTCTTTATATTTGCAGTCCTTTTCGCGCTGAGCGAATTTGTTCTTTGAAAATATTGGAAAAGATAAGTACAAGCAAGTACCGAGAGAATTCAAGAAAATTTAATCGAGAGCGT
>CAMGFA010000032.1 GCA_946055165.1 uncultured Bacteroidales bacterium | reverse complement strand
GCCTTGCGTCCATTGCTCGCGCAGTTCCCTTGCGCCGCAAGCCTTCCAGCCACGACCCTGCCTGCCTCGCAGAGTACCAAGCAGAAATGTTAATTATTCGGGGATATACAAAAAAAGACAACCGCGAGGGTTGTCTTGTGGAGCGGAAAACGGGATTCGGACCCGCGACCTCAACCTTGGCAAGGTTGCGCTCTACCAACTGAGCTATTTCCGCGAATGGGACTGCAAATATAAGTGCTTTTTTTCGATTTCCAAAATTTTTTGCCATTTTTTATTTCTTTTCTTTGAGCGATTTTCTTTCCTGAGCGCAGTTTCAGGATAGCCCCTATATGGGGATAATATAAAGTATCCCGGAAATTTGGAATTGATATTAAAAAAGTTTAGATTTGTGTCCTTTCAACATTAAAATATTTATATTAACACATAAACAATAACTGAATGAAAGAGTACTCTAAAAATGACATTAGAAACGTGGTGCTGCTTGGTGCTACCAAGTCGGGTAAAACCACGTTATCTGAAGCTATGCTTTTCGAGGGAAAGGTAATCGACAGACGCGGCACGGTGGAAGACAAAAATACCGTATCGGACAATGACGAACTCGAAAAGCTCAATCAAAGGTCCATTTATGCAACTCCGCTCTATGCAGAGTTTATGAACAAGAAAATCAATATCATCGACGCACCGGGTGCCGACGATTTCATCGGCGGGGCTGTATCGGCCTTCAAGGTGTGCGAAAACGGTATATTGGTAATTAACGCACAGCAGGGCGTAGAGGTGGGCACAAGAGGCCATTTGCGCTTTGCCGAAAAATACAATATCCCTTTCGTTATTGCAGTCAACCAGCTCGATGGTGACAAGGCAGACTGGGATATGACCCTCGCTTCCCTCAAGGAAGAGCTGGGTAAGAGCAAAATTATTCCTATTCAGTTCCCTACCGCAACAGGTGCCGGATTCGACGGCTTTGTGGACGTGCTCACAATGAAGTACTATCACTTCAAGGATAACAACGGAACACGCGAAGACCTTGAAATCCCTGCAGATTTGCAGGATCAGGCCGAACTTGCCCGCCAGGAACTGATTGAGAAGGCAGCCGAATTCGACGATTCCCTTATGGAGAAATTCTTCGAGTCGGGCACTCTGACCGAGGATGAAATCCGTGCAGGTCTTGCAAAGGGTATCGACACCCGTGAGGTGTTCCCTGTACTCTGCGTAAGTGCAAAGAAGGACATCGGTGTAAAACGTCTTCTCGAATTTACCAAGAATGTATCGGTGGCTCCGTCCTGCGATGAAAGCAAGCCGGCTTCACTCTTCATATACAAGAACGATATCGAGCAGCATCTCGGAGAAGTTTCATACTTCAAGGTGATGTCCGGTATTGTTACTCCAGGCGTCGATTACGAAGACCCTGTTACGTCCAACAAGGAGCGTTTCTCCGCCATTTATGCAGTTGCAGGTGCCAAGAAGGAAAGCGTCCAGTGCCTCAAGGCCGGTGACTTCGGCTGTGTCGTAAAACTCAAGAACGGCAAGTCCAATGTCACCCTTACTGTTCCCGGTTCCGGAATCAGCTACGACAAAATCGTTTATCCTGCACCTAAATACCGTTGCGCCATCAAGGCAAAGGTCCAGCAGGACGACCAGAAACTCGGTGAGGCCCTCAAGAAGATTTCCAGCCAGGACCCTACTGTAGTTGTTGAGTACTCAAAGGAACTCCGTCAGACCATCCTCAGCGGCAACGGCGAGCAGCATATCAATATCGTCAAGTGGCGCCTCAACAATGAGTTCAATCTCGACGTTGAACTCTTTGCTCCGAAGGTTCCGTACCGCGAAACCATTACCAAGGTGGCTACAGCACAGTATCGTCACAAGAAACAGTCCGGTGGTGCCGGCCAGTTCGGTGAGGTACATCTCCTCGTTTGCCCTGCAGAAGGCGAACTCAAGACCAAGTTCATGATCGACGGCAAGGAGACCCAGCTCAATGTCAAGACCTCCGATGTAAGTGAACTCGAATGGGGCGGCAAGCTCGAATTCTACAACTGCGTTGTGGGTGGTGCCATCGATCTCGGCTTTATGCCTGCCATCCTCAAGGGTATAAAGGAAAGAATGGTTGAAGGTCCTCTTACCGGTTCCTATGCACGTGACATCCGCGTATTTGTTTATGACGGAAAGATGCACCCGGTAGATTCCAAGGAAATCGCCTTCATCATCGCTGGCCGCAATGCCTTCAAGGAGGCTTTCCGCAACGCCGGTCCAAAGATTCTCGAGCCTATCTACAATGTTGAGATTATGACTCCTGCAGAGTATCAGGGCGCAGTAATGTCCGACCTCCAGAACCGTCGCGGTATCCTCGGCGACCTCGGTGCCGACAAGGGCTTCTCCATCCTCAAGGCAAGAGTTCCGCTCGCAGAGCTTTACCGCTACTCGACAGTTCTTAGCTCCCTTACTTCCGGTTCTGCAACGTTCACAATGGACTTTGCTGACTATCAGCCTGTTCCGGGCGATGTGCAGACAAAGCTCCTTGCAGAATATGCAGCATCCGAAAAAGACGAAGACTAAGCTCTTCCGACATTTTTCAAATAGACCGGTTGAATTTCCTCAGCCGGTCTTTATTGTTATATAATCGAACAAAATTCTGCTATATTCGTCTTTTATTCTTATCTTTGCGGGCCTTTTTGAAAACCGATGGAAAGAATAGCCTTCATTCACAACTCCTTCCCGGCAGGGGGAGCAGAGAGAATTACTGTGGACATTGCCCGACATCTAAGTACTTTCAGTGCTTACAGGATGTTTGTCTATACAAGTCGAATAAAAAAAGAACTTCTTCCTGAAGGCTATGAGAATTTTATGACCATAAGACTCATTCCCTCCCAGGCCATACAGTCCAAACGCTCCAAGACGGTGGAACAGTACATTGTGGAAGACAAAATCAATATTCTTGTTCAAATCGGCAAATCCCTTTATGATATAGAAGGCATAAAGAAAAGGACAGCTTGCAAAATTGTCCTGGCCTGCCACGGAGAAGTGTTCTGGCAGCGCTACAACATAATGCACAACAGGCAGAAGAATCGTCTGCTCTGGTATCTTCTGTATAAAAGGGCCTATTCCAACGGAAATCTGGCTCTGAAAATGGCCAAGGAGCGCAGTCTCAAACAATATCAGAGCTGCGATGCCTACACCCTGCTCTGCGATGATTACAGGAATGAGTTCATCAAAGTCTTTAATCTCGAGCCGGAGAATAACCATCTCTATGTGATTCCGAATCCGGAATACCCGGTGGACGACCCGCAGTTGCAGAAAGAGAAACTCATTCTCTTTGTGGGCCGATTCGAGAACTGGTCCAAAAGAATAGACCGTCTGCTGAGAATATGGGCAAGGGTACAGAACAAACTACCGGATTACCGGCTTGTCCTTTTGGGGGACGGTGCGGATTTTAAAGCAATGCGACAGCTTTCCGAAGACCTCAAGCTTCAGAGAATCAGTTTTGAGGGGCGCCGCAATGATGTGGAAAGCTTCTACAGGAGGGCATCGGTCGTTGTCCTGACATCCCAAACCGAAGGCTGGCCTTTGGCTCTTACCGAAGCCCAGGCACAAGGCTGCATCGGCCTGGCTTTTGACAGTACTGCCGGAATAAGGGAAGTGCTCTCGCCCGATGGAAGCTGCGGTTTTTTGGTTCCGTCTTTCGATGAGAGCGCCTATGCCGATAAGTTGCTGGAAATCTGCTCAATGAGCGAAGACGAACAGCTTGCAATAAGAAAGAGGGGAATAGTAAAGAGGCTGGCCTATACACCAACAATAGTAGCCGGTAAATGGAAGGAGCTATTTGACAAGTTATATCAAGAACAGAACAATGGGAAGACTGCGTGAGTATCAGCTGGAAATGCTGGAGGTTCTTAAAGAGTTTGCAAGAATCTGCAAGGAGAATGACATTCATTGGTGGTTGTGTTCAGGCACTTTGCTTGGCGCTGCCCGTCACGGGGGATTCATTCCCTGGGACGATGATATGGACGTTTCAATGCTGAAGAAGGACTATCGCAAGCTGGTGAAGGTGATGAAAAAGATGGAGGGCAGCGAGTATTTCTTTCAGTGCATGCAGACCGATGTGGAGCATATCAATCCATTTGGAAAGTTTTTGCGCAAGGAAGGGAACTGCAACAATGCAGACAAACGCTCGAAATATTTCAAGTACCACGGCCCCGGGCTGGACGTTTTCTGCATCGAGCCTTCGAGCCGTTTTGCCTCGCATCTGGCAAAGTTCTTCTATATGAACCTGCAGCATCCTACGATGTATATCAAATGCAAGTGGCTCAGGCATTTCTGCATACGTTTGGTGGAGTTGCTCAACTTTGGTCTGCTCATCCCTCTGTGCCGACTTATCGGACTTGTGAATCCGAAGAAACAGTACCACTATCTTCTTGGTTCGGGTTTTTATGGCAGTGCTTTTTATCCGAAAGATATTTTCCCGCTCAAGACAATGAGTTTTGAAGGCGTGGAGTTCCCGGTTCCGGGCAATACCGATGCCTATTTGAGCACCATTTATGGAGACTGGCACAAAATACCGCCTAAAGAAAAAATCATAGAAGGACTGCACAATCCGGATTATATACAGGAGCTCTTCGCCGAATGAGCTCTTTTTTATTTCTCCACAACTTGGGGAAAAGGGAAAAAATGGGTAAATTAGCAGGCTTTGAAAAAGAAAATTATGAACAGGAACGAAATAATGCAGTGGCTTCGCGAGGTCAGGCACCCGGCCAAGGGTGACAGGGACATCGTGGAGCTCGGAATGGTGGAAAACATTGAAATCAAAGGGGAGTCGGTGGAAGTGATATTGTCTTTTCCCAAACGCCGCGACCCTCTTACGGAATATCTTGTGGGCAGCACCCGCGCCAGCATTATCCGCAATGCTCCCGGCTGCAAGGTCGAGGTGAAGTGCGTGGTAAAGGAGGAGGCCAAAAAGAAGCAGAATGTTAACGAACTCGGCACCGAAGAGCTTGCCGGTGTGAAGCATATAATCGGCGTGGCTTCCGGCAAGGGCGGAGTGGGCAAATCTACAGTTGCAGTGAATCTGGCCGTGGCTTTGGCCCGTCTGGGCTACAAGGTTGGCTTGGCCGATGCCGACGTGTACGGACCTTCCGTGCCGGTGATGACTGCCACCAACGGCATTCAGCCCGAGGCCATTGAGGACGAGGACGGCCGCCAGCTCATTCTCCCTATAGAAAAATACGGGGTGAAATGGATGTCCATCGGTTATTTTGCCGATGATGGGCAGGCCCTGATTTGGCGCGGCCCTATGGCATGCAATGCCCTCAAGCAGATGATTCTGCAGGTGCGTTGGGGAGAGCTTGACTTCCTTCTCATAGATATGCCTCCGGGAACGGGCGACATACACATCTCCCTCGTGGGCGACATCCCTATGGAGAGCGCCATCATCGTTACCACTCCTCAGGCTGTGGCTCTGGCCGATGTGCTCAAGGGCGTGAACATGTTGCGCAACGAGAGGGTGCAGCGCCGCATTTTGGGACTTGTGGAAAATATGGCCTGGTTTACTCCGGCCGAGCATCCGCAGGAGAAATACTATATTTTCGGCAAGGACGGCGGACTTGAGATGGCCAAAAGCATCGGCCTCGACCTTCTGGCGCAGATTCCTCTTGTACAGAGCCTCAGGGAATGTTCCGATGCCGGCGAACCTGCCGCTTTGGGAAGCGGGCCCGATGCCGCCGCATTCCTCGATCTGGCAGGGACAATAGCAAAAATCGCATAGCTTATGGCAAAGCCTGCAGAAGATACTCCTTTGCTCAAACAGTACTTCGCCGTGAAGGCCCAGTACCCGGAAGCCATCCTGCTCTACAGGGTGGGGGACTTCTATGAAACTTATTCCGACGATGCCCTTCTGGCTAGCAAACTGCTCGGGCTGGTGCTCACCAAGCGCTCCAACGGCGACAAGGAGCCGACCCCGATGGCCGGCTTCCCTCATCACGCCATCGAGAGCTATCTGCCGAAGATAGTTCGTGCGGGCTATAAGGTTGCCATCTGCGACCAGCTCGAAGACCCTATGCTCGCCAAGACCAAGCTGGTGAAAAGAGGTGTGACCGAGGTACTTACGCCGGGCGTGGCTTTTGGCGATGCCCTCCTGGAGCAGAAAGAGCACAATTTCCTCGTGGGCCTGTGCTTCGACAACAAGACTTGCGGTGCGGCCTTTCTGGACGTGTCCACAGGCACTTTCCGCGTGGCTCAGGGCAGCCTTGACTACATCTCCACCCTTCTCTCCTCCCTGCAGGCGAAAGAACTGCTGGTGCAGCGCGAGCTCAAGCCAAGGGTGGCCGAGAAATTCCCGGATTACTACATCTCCACCATAGACGAATGGGCTTTCGTGTACGATGCCGCATCGGACAAACTCTGCAAGCAGTTGGGCGTGACTTCGCTCAAGGGCTTCGGGGTAGAATCGTTCACAAACGCCATCTGCAGCGCCGGAGCACTGATTTTCTACCTGGAACAGACCCAGCACGTGGGGCTCAAGAATATATGCAGCATTGCCCGAATCGACGAAGGCAAGTTCGTGTGGATGGATAAGTTCACCTTCCGGAACCTTGAGATTTTCAGCTCTTCGGAGGGGAAGGACCAGCTGAGCCTCTTCTCTTGTATAGACCGATGCTGCTGTCCTATGGGCTCGCGTCTGCTGCGTTCGTGGCTGGCTATGCCGGTGATGGACCTGGACGTGCTCAATGGCCGATACGACAGTGTGCAGTTCTTCTTCGACAATGAGGGGGCTCTGGAGCAGATTCAGCAGTACATCTCCAACGTGGGGGATCTGGAAAGGGTGATTTCCCGCGCGGCTACGATGAAAATACTTCCGAGGGAGCTTCGGGGGCTCGCCAGAAGCCTGCAGCAGATGAAGCCGGTGGCCGATCTGCTTGGCGCGAGCTCGGTCAAGGCCCTGGAGGAACTGGGTGCCGGAATGGAACCTTGCAGCGAACTCATCGGCAGGATTGTGGCAATGCTCTGCGAGCAGCCTGCGGCCCTTCTTGGCAAGGGCGATGTAATTGCTCCGGGAGTGAGCGCCGAACTGGACGAACTCAGGGAGATATCGTCCGGAGGCAAGGACTATCTGCTCAAACTGCAGCAAAGGGAAATAGAAAGAACGGGAATAGCTTCGCTGAAAATCGGCTACAACAACGTATTCGGCTATTATATGGAAGTGCGCAACACCTTTAAGGACAAGGTTCCTCCGGAGTGGATACGCAAGCAGACCCTTGTGAGTGCCGAACGTTACATCACCGAAGAACTCAAGACCTATGAAGAGAAGATTCTCGGGGCCGAAAGCAGGATTTACGAACTGGAGCAGCAGATATACAAGGAACTGGTGCAGGAGGTATCGGCCAATATCAAGCCTATAGTGGAGAACTGCCGGATTGTGGCCCAGGTGGATGTGCTGCAAGGCTTTGCACAGCAGGCAATCGACAGGAATTACTGCCGCCCTCAGGTGGACAGGAGCAATGTGCTGGAAATCGAAGCCGGCAGGCACCCGGTGATGGAATGCAATATGCGTCCGGGAGAGGAATATGTCCCTAATGATTTGTTGATGGACAGCTCCAGGGAACAGATTATCATACTCACAGGCCCGAATATGGCGGGAAAGTCGGCGCTTCTGAGGCAAAGTGCTCTTATTGTGCTGATGGCCCAGATAGGCTCTTTTGTGCCGGCCAAAAAGGCGCATTTCGGTTATTTCGACAAGATATTCACCCGAGTCGGCGCAACGGACAACATCTCCAAAGGCGAATCGACCTTTATGGTGGAGATGCTGGAGACCTCGATGATTATGCACAATCTCTCGGAGCGATCGCTGGTTCTTCTGGACGAGATTGGCCGTGGCACTTCCACCTATGACGGAATGTCCATTGCGAGAGCCATCGTGGAGTATATACATCAGCGAGGGCAGGGGGCCAAGACATTGTTTGCCACCCACTATCACGAACTCAACGACCTCGAGCAGCAGCTTTCGAGGGTGGTAAATTACCATATTGCAGTAAAGGAGGAGGGCAAGAATGTGATTTTCCTGCGCAAGCTCAGGCGCGGAGGAGTGGCCCACAGTTTCGGTATCCACGTGGCAAGACTTGCCGGAATGCCGAAGGAACTCATAGATAACGCAGAGCGGACCTTGAAGAAACTCGAGCAGCAATCGTCGGGAAAGAGTGTGCTCAATGAGGAGGAAACCCTTCAGCTGAGCCTTTTCCAGCTTGACGATCCCATGCTTTCTTCCATCAGGGACGAGCTCAAGGAAGCGGATTTGAACAATATGACCCCTTTACAGGCCTTCGATTTGCTCCGGCATTTGAAGCAGGAGCTCGAAATTTAAGAAAAACAGGCCTGTTTTTTTAGAATTCGCCTTTTGTAAGCACTTGGTTTTCAGCCAAAAGATAAATAGCCGTGTAAATTCTTGTTTACACGGCTATTTTCATTGACCTTTGCAAAAACAATTAAACGATGAAAACAATGAACAGTATTGAAAAACTTACAATAATTGTCTTTTTCTTCATAATGTGTGTGTCGTGCAGTAAAGAAGGATCCGGGTCAAAATCTTATTTGCTTGCAGAAGATTCAGTTAATGCTGTGGAATCGGTCGATTTGAGCCTGAATCAAGTGGCCCGGATCTTCGCTGCACTTCCTATCGGAAGGGAACAGATGGGAGAGGTACACCGGGCAGCCTGCTCCTCGCTTAACAATGGCTATGACGAAGAATACACAATGCAAAAACTTTTTGAAAGTCCAGGCAGTGGTTTGGGCGAGGAATCGAGCAAGGCCACGGTGTTTTACAGCAAGCCTTTGAGGGATATGCTGAGCGATTATCTGCTTTCGGAATGGGGAACCAAAGCTTCGGAAGACAAGATCCTCAAATACCTTGATGACCTTGCCTCCTCAGACTTGCAGATTTACTGGCCGTACTCTGAGTCATGGGATGCATCATCCTTGCCAATAATCACATTCGACCCCGGTTACAACACTGATTATAATGTGGGATACAGTTTGAGTGTAGATGCCAATGGAAACAGGAGGGTGGATTCTCTTTATGTTTACGAAGAAACCGCCAAGAACCGTCCAGTATGGGTGCTCAACAAGAATGCTGATGCAGCATACACCCCGCTCAAGCGCTTTGTGCCAAGCACATCTCTTTCTGATGGGGAAGTGAAGTCCGGAAATCGCGTCCTGAAACTCAAAAGCTTCAAAATGCTGCGCAATTATGACAGCTGGTTCAACGGAGCAAGCGAGTTCTTCATAAAGTGTGGCAGTGTGAACGGCTTCAATGCTTCCACCGAAGCGGAGCTCAAGCTGTTCAGCCCGAGTGTGACGGATTTTCTTGTGGTAATAAAAAGGAAGTATCTGAATGTGACACAAGAATACAATGCCATTATCCTTACCAATTTCACCAATCAGATAGACAATCTGGCCTTCCTCATTACCGAGGACGATGGAGGAACACGGACAAGCTGGAAATGCTCCGCTACCGTGAAGGTGAAAAGCAAGAGTTATGGTTTTGATGTGGAATTGCCTTATAACGAAAAAGACGACATTGTGTGGAGGGGGCAGCTCAATGCAAGTTTTTTCCAGTCGGCCGACATTGTTGAGGGGCGTTTCGGAGATGTGGTCTTAAGCTTTGCATTGGAGTGATATTTTGTCAAAGATTTTGTATCTTCGCAAAATTATGAAGGTACAGGATATTATTGACGCTCTCGAAAGGCAGGCGCCTTTGAACATACAGGAAGGCTTTGACAATTCAGGTCTCCAGGCAGGGCTGGCACAAAGCGAAGTCCGCTCCGTGCTGGTTTGTCTGGATGTGACAGAAGCTGTGGTGGACGAAGCTTTGGAAAAAGGCTGTGAACTCATAGTGTCGCATCATCCTCTTCTTTTTCATCCGCTCAAGTGCCTTTCGGACAGGACATATCAGCAGCGTTGTCTGTTCAAGGCCGTGAAGGCAGGACTGGGAATATATTCTTCACACACCAGCCTGGACAATGCCCGTGGTGGTGTCAATTTCAAGATAGCCGAACTTATTGGCCTTCAGGATTGTTCCTTTCTCAGCCCTATTGAAGGCAAAGATGCCGGAAGCGGCCTGATTGGAAGCCTCCCCCAGCCTGAAGATACTGCAGTTTTTCTGCAGCGTCTGAAGACCATATTCGGGGTGCACACTCTCAGGCACAGCGCCATTGTGGTGGACAAGGTTCAGAAAATAGCCCTTTGTGGAGGTGCAGGAGCTTTTCTTATGCCTCAGGCACAGAGTCTTGGTGCGGACTGTTTCATCACTGGCGAACTCCATTACCACGATTATTTCGAGGCCGGCAATCTTGTTGCTGTGGCTCTTGGCCATTATGAAAGCGAGCAGTTTACAATGGATTTGCTCTGTGCTCGCTTAAAGGCAGAATTTCCGGAGCTGGAAGTAATTAAAACCCATACAAATACCAATGCTGTGATTTCTTTATGAAAGGCCCGGGAAAACATATTCTTCTGTTCGCACTGCTTCTGGCAGGAGTGCAGGCCCTTCACGCCCAAAGCATCCCAAAGATGAAAAGGGCTTCGGAAATCAGTGTGGGTTCCTTCCCCAACGGGGTGGAATACTATATGGTGAACAACAAGGCTTCTGCAGGCAGAGCCGATTTTGCCCTCATCCAGAACGGCGAGTTTGATGTGGACGAAAGCCGCGATGCCTTGCGCGACCTTGAACACATAGATCCTGAATCTTTCCTTCGCCGCAACGGCGTGCCCTATAGCGAAGACGGTTTCATAACATATTACGAGGGCGCGCGTGTCTATCGTTTTCAGGGGATAGATGTATCTACTTCCGAGGTCTGCGACAGCACCTTGCTGCTCATGCTGGACTTGATGAGCCAGAGCCCTTATACCCAAACTGTTGTGGTTTGCGGAGATATCAACAAGGATGTGCTGGTGAACCGCTTTCAGACGCTTAGCCTGCTGGTTCCCCAGGTGAAAGCCTTCGAATTCGAGAGCTCCATTCCCAAAGAGGGCAGTCTTGTCAGGAACGATTCCCAGCCCGGACGCATGAGCCTGCATTTCCAGCAGGGTTCCGTGAGTAGGGAAGAGGCCGGAACTCCCGTGCCTCTGGTGAGCGAGTCCCTTACCCTCCAGCTGATGGAAATAATCAAGGACAGGCTTGCTCTCTCCTTTCGCAAAGCGGACATTCCGCATTATGTGAAGTCAACTCAGAGCAGTCTGGAGATTATGTTTGATGAGCAGGCCGATTCCACCGCACGCAGTATCCTGCGCTGCATCCTTTCGGACCTCGCCAGAGGAGGGGCTACTGTCGAGGAACTGGTGAATGCCAAGAAACTGTCGCTTCCTACCATAGTTGCAACAGGTCTCAAAAACGGGAAGAGCAACAGCTACTATGTGGACAGGTGCATTTCTGCCGTGCTCACCGGGAGCAATCTGGCATCGGAAGAGTCTATCAAGAATTTCTTCCTCCGCAGAAAGATTTCCGATGCAAGGGAGCTGGAACTGTTCAACAATTATGTTGCAGCCCTTCTTGGAGATGAATTCGACAGCGACAGCAATTACAGCGACAAACGCACATCCTTCCCCGATATGGACAATGTGCTTAAGCATACCGGCCGCGGAGGAGCCAAGCTGGTGAATTTCACTGCCGAACCGCTCACCGGAGGCAGCTATTGGATATTCAGCAACGGAATAAAGGTCATATACAAGAATCTGCCAAATGTTGAGGGCTTCAATTTCTGTCTGGCCCAGAGGGGTGGAGCTTCGTCTATGAGTGATCTCCATCAGGGCGAGAGTCCTTTCCTTTCCGATATGCTGGCACTGTGCAGAATTGCCGGGGTGGAAGGCCGGGAGTTCCAGCAGATGCTCAGGGCCAATGGAATAGAGATTTACAACAAGGTTACACTCGAGGATATCATAATAGGCGGCCATGCTCCGAGTGCAGAGATTGAAAATGTTCTCAAGATTCTGGTGAAAATCGCCTACGACCGCCAGCCCGACCTCGATGCCTTCACCTATTACCGCAAATGTGAACAATTGCGCAGCCGCAGGGACTTGCCGAGCACCTATGCCGTGGTGGACAGCCTAATGTGTCGCGAATATCCTTACCATTCCAACAGTAGTGCCTACAACATTCAGAACGACCTCATAATCAGGGCCGACCATTTCTTTGAAGAGCGCTTTGCCAATGTCAAGGACGGAGTTTTCATTTTTATAGGCAATCTGCCCGAGGCCGAATTGCAGCAGGCTTTGGGCAAGTATCTCGGTCTTTTCCGCACTCACGGCCCTTATGCTTTCCGCCCGAGGGTACGTTACGACATTTACAGTGGCCGCAGCACCTATATAGTTGAAGGACAGGACGAGAGCATCAACCTTGCCGTTACTGGCCTGATGCGGGTGAACATCGAGAACTATCTTACCTATCTTCTTGCCCAGGAGGCTATAAGCTGCCAGTTCGCCAAAAGTCTGGCTCCTTTGGGCCTTTATGCCGAGGTTAGCGGTATCTTCGATATCTCTCCTGTGGACCGCTTCTCCTTTTATGTGACACTGCGTCCTTGTCAGGCCGACGGACTTCCGCCCGATGTGCGGCCGCTCAGTCCAATGGAAGCCATATCCCAGGTGCGTGAGGAGTTCGACCGTATGCAGTATATTGTGATAAGCGACGAGGAATTCCAAAGCTATAAACGGATAGTGGAGAACAAGATTGCCGACAAGCTGGCTACCTCTCAGGGAATGATGGAGTATGCTCTTTTCCGCTACTCCAACGGACGCGACCTCACTTCGTCCTACAAGGACGTTCTTAAGAAAATAGTGATTGACGATGTGCGCTGGATGTTGGAGGAGGTGATTTCCAGTGGTGTTGTGGAGTATATAATCAAGTGATATGCTGAACGAACATTTTGGCACCATAGTGCAGATAGGGGATATTTTGGTTTCCGAAGAAGTGATATGTGAATATTTCGCCTGCGATTACGAAGCCTGCAAGGGAATTTGCTGCATAGAGGGCGACAGTGGAGCTCCTTTGGAGGAGGATGAACTGGACTCTCTCGAAAGGGACTATCCTTCATATTGCGATTTGCTTTCCGAGGGAGGCCGCAAGGCCATTGCAAAGGAGGGCTTTTTCTCCATAGACCGTGACGGGGACCTTGTTACTCCTTGTGTCAATTCCTGCGAATGTGCCTACTCCCATTTTCTGCCGGATGGAGCCTGTCTTTGTGCCATAGAGATGAGCAAATGCACAAAACCAGTGTCTTGCAGCCTTTATCCCATAAGGGTTACCAAATTCAAATCGGGAGGGGAGGCTCTCAATCTGCACCGGTGGAAAATCTGCTCTGCCGCCTTCGAAAAGGGTCGCAGGGAAGGTATAAGAGTATATCAGTTTTTGAAACAGCCGCTCATTCGGGCCTATGGCGAAGATTTTTACGCTGCGCTCGAGGCTGCGGCCCAACACGTATTGGAAGATGAACAAGTATCTGGAACGCATTGAGTCTTTGCGCGCCCTTATGCGCGCCCGCTCCTGGGATGCTGTTGTGGTGAGGGGCTCGGACCCGCATCAGAGCGAGTACCCTTGCCAGCGTTACAAGCGGGTGGAGTGGCTGAGCGGATTCACCGGTGAGGCTGCCGATATGCTGGTGACCCTTGACCACGCGGGGCTTTGGACCGACAGCCGCTATTTCATTCAGGCCCTACAGCAGCTTGAAGGCAGCGGAGTTCAACTGCACAAGACCAGGGTCCCGGGGGCCCAAAGCATTGAGCAGTGGATAGCTCAGAACCTCGACAGCGACAGTGTGGTAGCCATAGACTCCCTTTGCAACAGCGCCGCACAGGCTGCAGAGCTGGAGCGCGAATGCTCAGTCTGTCCTGTGCCCGATTTGCTGTCCCTTCTTTGGGAGGACAGGCCGATGCTTCCACAAACTCCATTTTTCTGCATAGAAAGTGGAGAGAGCCGCGAGTCCAAGATAGACTGGCTCCGTTCACAGATGGACGGGCACAACTGCTCCTGGATGCTTGTATCGGCCCTGGACCAGATTGCCTGGCTGCTGAACGTGAGGGCATCGGACATAGAATACAACCCCTTGCTGATATCATATCTGCTTGTAGGAATGGACGAAGTGCGCTTCTATGCGCTCAAGCAGGAAATTGAGGACGAGGACAGCCGCCTCTGTATAGCTGAACTGCAGGCGCAGGGAATTGATGTTCTGCCATATACCCTTGTCGAGCTGGACCTTGCCGGAATATCTCAGGAAAGGGTTTGGGTCGATCCGGAAACGCTCAATGCCGAGCTTTACAAACACCTCTCCTGTCCGCTTTACGAGGCCCCTTGCCCTATCGAGGCCCGCAAGGCCATCAAAAACGGCTTCGAACTCCGGAGCATGGAGCAATGTCACATTCAGGACGGCCTTGCAATGGAAAGGTTCCTCTATTGGATAGAGACTTCCTTGGCAGAAGGCCGAAGCATAAGCGAGTGGGAGGCATCGGTAAAACTCGACCAGCTGCGTGCCCAGGCATCGGACTACCT
Source organism: uncultured Bacteroidales bacterium (assembly GCA_946055165.1). Classification (GTDB taxonomy): domain Bacteria; phylum Bacteroidota; class Bacteroidia; order Bacteroidales; family UBA932; genus Cryptobacteroides. Next base: position 9,257 of record CAMGFA010000032.1, on the reverse strand, counting down.
CTATGAAAGTTTTGAGACAATTTCCGCTTACGGGGCCGATGCTGCCCTGCCGCATTTTGTTACTCCGCGTCAGAATTCTGCCCTGCTGCAGTCTGAGGGCCTGTATTTGTGCGACAGCGGAGGCCAGTACCTGAGTGGAACTACGGACATCACCCGCACAGTGCCCCTGGGCCCATGCACCCGGGAGCGGGCAGAAGACTATACGCTCGTGCTCAAAGCTCATATCAATCTTGCACTTGCTGTGTTCCCGTCGGGGACTCCGGGTTGCAGGGTCGATGCCGCCGCACGTCTGCCTTTGTGGAAGACACTGCGCGATTTTGGTCACGGGACAGGCCACGGTGTGGGATTTTTCCTCGGGGTGCACGAAGGCCCGGCCCAGATCCGTCAGAATTTGAGTCCGGCACCGCTGCTGGCAGGAATGGTTTTCTCCAATGAACCGGCTCTTTACCGGGAGGGGAGTCATGGAATAAGGCACGAGAATCTTATGGTGGTGGAAGAGGCCGGGGAGAATGAATTCGGGCATTTTTTGCGCTTCAGGGAGCTGACTTTGTGCCATTTCGACACTTCCATTTTAGATGCGAGTCTGCTCACAAAAGAGGAAATTGATTGGCTAAACTCCTATAATAACAGGGTTTTCCGCACTCTTGGCCCGCTTCTTGATGAACGGACCGCAGCTTGGCTCGAAGTTAAAACGGCTCCGATATGTTTGGAGTAAAGCATTTATTTTTATAAATTTGTCCGCTCCTATAAGGAAATTAAGAAAGAAGGTATGAAAAAGTTATTTGTAACAGTATTTGCAGCCTTGGCAGCAGTGTTGGCCGGCGCACAGGACATCAATTCAGCAACAGATTATTACAACAATGCAGTCAGCTATTATTCTGCAGGAGATCTTGTATCTGCTCTTGCACAGTTCCAGCAGGCTTACGATATTGCAAAGCAGTGTGGTGAGCAGGGACAGGATATAGTTGCAGACTGCGAAACAAATATCCCTATCCTCAGTATCCAGATTGCCAAGGAAGCAGCCAAGGCCGGAGATTACGACCTTGCAGTGGCAAAACTTCAGGATGCAGTGGGCATCTGCAAGTCTGTAGGTGCAGACGACAAAGCCGCAGAGGCACAGCGTCTTATCCCTCAGTTCTATCTCCAGCAGGGCAACACCGCTCTCAAGAGCAAGGATTACGAGCTTGCAGTGAGCGCTTTTGCAAAGGTTCTCGAAATCGATCCTGCAAACGGAAAGGCAGCCGTATACCAGGGACAGGCTTATGATAGGCTTGGAAACAGCGATGCTGCTGAGAAGGCTTATCTTCTTGCAATGGAGAACGGCCAGGCAAAGGCTGCCGGCAAACAGCTTTCAAAGATTTATCTCAAGAAGGCCAGCGCTTCTAACAAGGCAAAGGATTTCGCCACAGCTGTAAGCCAGGCCAAGAAGAGCATAGAGTACAATCCTGAGAATGAGCAGGCTTATTACATAGCCGGTCTTGCTTCCCAGAACCTCAAGGACAATGCAAATGCCATTGTTTATTTCGAGAAATATCTCGAACTCGCCCCTTCATCGGCCAATTCTCAGGCAGTGCGTGAAGTGGTTGCTGCTCTGAAAAAGGCAAAATAATGCAATATCTCGAACTTCTTGCTCCGGCAAGAAACGCTGACATCGGCATTGCGGCAGTTGACTGCGGTGCCGATGCCGTGTATATTGCCGGACCGGCATTCGGCGCGCGAAAAGATGCGGGCAATCCCGTTTCTGAGATTGGGCGCTTGTGCCGGTATGCCCATAAGTTCGGAGCAAGAGTGTTCGTCACCTTCAATATCCTGTTGCGCGATGAGGAGTTGGAACTGTGCCACAGTCAAATGCTCGAATGCCAGCAGGCCGGGGCCGATGCCTTTATAATCAGGGACTTGCGTATATGTGGCTGGAAGGATATCACTCTGCCTCTGCACGCTTCTACCCAGTGCTCAATACGCACCGTCCAAAGGGCACTGCTTTTTCAAGATGCCGGATGCTCGAGGGTGGTGCTGGAAAGGGAACTTCCGCCGCAGACCATAGCGCAGATCTGCAGCTCTCTCTCTTGCGAAGTGGAGTGTTTTGTGCATGGGGCCCTTTGCGTGTGCTATAGCGGCCAATGCCTTATGTCCGAGGCTCTTACCGGGCGCAGTGCCGACCGTGGCGAGTGCATTCAGGCCTGCCGGAACCTGTACGACCTGGTGTCGGAGAGCGGCAGGACTTATGCCCGCAACAAAGCCCTGCTTTCCCTGAAGGATTTGAATCTTCTTGCCCATCTTGAGGAACTTGCCTCTATGGGTGTCTGTTCCTTCAAAATCGAAGGCCGGCTCAAGAATATCAGCTATGTGCGCAATGTCGTGAGGGAGTACTCCCTTAAGCTCGATTCTCTGGTGGCACGCCATCCTGAACGCTACCGCAGAGCCTCTTTCGGCCGCGTTGTCAAGGGTTTCGAGCCTTCTCTGGACAAAACCTTCAACCGCTCCTATACCCCGCTCTTCTTCGGGGAGGGAAAGGAAAGCTGGGCCAATACCGATGCGGCAAAGTCTATGGGCGAGAGTCTGGGCAAGGTCCGCTCCGTAAAGAAACTGCCTTCCGGTGCAACTGAAATCAGGCTTGCCGATTCTTCCATGCACCTTGCTAACGGCGACGGTTTTGCCTTTATAAAAGGGAGTTCCATAATCGGTTTTAGGGGAGATGTCTGCGAGGGCGGCCGCATCCGCTGCAGCGGGGCCGATGGCCTTCTGCCCGGGATGCTGCTTTTCAGGAATTTCAACGCCGCCTTTGAAAAGAGCCTTTCCCGCGAGCAGTGTCAGCGTTTTATAAATGTGAAAGTCAGTCTTTCCTGCAGCAACGGTGAAATAATTGCCCGAGCCTTGTCGGAGGATGGGCGCGAGGCTTTTGCCGGTCTTTCGGGCCTGGAACCGGCCCTTGATGCGGAGCGGGCCGTGGCAATGTACAAAAGCCAGTTGGAAAAGAGTTCGGAACATTATACTTTCTCACTTGAAGAAATCAGTGGACAGGCCTTGCACTGCAGCGCATCGGCTCTTAATTCTTTGCGCCGAAGCTTTGCCGAAGCTCTCGATGCCCTGGATGTCCGTGGCCTTCCTTTGCAGAATTTGCCACGCACGGGCGAAGTTTTGCATCCTGCGGACACGGGTAGGCGCCCCGGTGAGCTTATGCGCAGCAGTTACTGCATACGCAAACAGCTGGGCATGTGCCTTAAGGATGGCGCCCCTGCCGAAAGGCTGTATCTTGTGAACAACAGGCGCCGCTTCCCTTTAAGTTTCGATTGTGCAGCCTGCGAAATGGCCGTGATGGAGCAAAGTCTTTAGCCTCCCACGCAGGAAAGCGTGGCAATGCTTATCCTTACACTTGTCGGAACAATTTCCCTCAGACTTTTGTGGCATTCTCCCAGGGTGGAGCCCGTAGTGAACACGTCGTCCACAAGAAGAATATGCCTTGCGGCCATCAACTTTCCGGCAGCTTTGGAATTGATGCGGAAGGCTCCGCGCACATTCTTTGCCCTTTGTTCGGCCGAGAGTCTGGTCTGGGTTTTTGTGCGTCGCTGCCGCACGAGCGCATCGGCCAAATAGTTTGCGCCGATGCAAGAGGCTATTTCTTTTGCTATTACTGCGGCCTGATTGTAGCCCCTTTTGAACTTGCGCCAGCGGTTGAGGGGAACCGGAATCACCAGATCAATCCCTTTGAGATGCCCGGCCTGGGCAATTCTCTGGCCCAAAAGACGGCTGAAGTACCGGCCTTCGGGGATGTCTCCCATATATTTGAGCCTTTGGGGGATGTTGGAATAGGGGTTGTCGTGGGAATAGTACATCAGGGCAATGGCATATTGGTAAGGCTGCACCATTCCGGGTACAATTCTGTTCAGGCTGTCGTTGTATTTGTCGGCCATAGGGTTGTGGTGGCTTTTTTCGAATCGCGTGAACGGAAGGTCAGCCTTGCATGGCAGGCAGAGAAAGCGCTCCCTTACCAGCAGGTGGCAGCCACAAACAACACACACTCTCGGCAAGATCAAATCTGACATTGCCAGGAGTGCGTTGTTGAAGTTCTGTTTAAGTCCGGCGGTTTCCATTGTCTAATAGGACATTCCTCCGCAACAGTGAATAACCTGGCCGGTGACGTAGGAGGAGAGATCGCTTGCCAGGAACAGTGCCACATTGGCTACTTCTTCGGCCTTTCCGGCGCGGCGGAGCGGTATGGTCTTGGCCCATTCCTTTCTCAGTTCTTCCGGAAGGGAGGAGGTCATATCCGTGTCGATGAAGCCCGGCGCAATGCAGTTGGCCCTGATGTTCCGGGCGCCCATTTCCTTGGCAACCGATGTGCTCAGGGCAATGATTCCGGCTTTCGATGCGGCGTAGTTGCATTGGCCTGCATTGCCTGCCACACCCACAACGGAGGACATTGAGATTATGCTGCCGCTGCGCTGCCTGGCCATAATCGGAACCACGGCGTGGGTGAAGTTGAAGGCCGATTTGAGATTGGAGTTGAGTACTGCATCCCACTGGCTTTCGTCCATACGCATAAGCAGGGTGTCGCGGGTGATTCCGGCGTTGTTCACGAGAATGTCTATCCTGCCGAACTCGGCCTGTACGGCGCCCACCAGTTCGTGGGCTTTGTCAAAGGAGCCAGCGTCCGAAGAGTAGGCAACGACCTTGCGTCCGAGAGCCTGGATCTGGGCCACGGTCTCATCGGCCGCAGCCTTGTTTGAAAGATAGGTGAAGGCTATGTCTGCCCCTTCCTGAGCGAATTTGAGGGCGATGGCCCTGCCTATTCCTCTTGATGCACCTGTAATGAGTGCGATTTTTCCGTCGAGAAGTCCCATATTATCTGTTCATTGCTTTTTCAATTTCTTCCACACTTGCCGGCAGGCGGTCTCCGCCAAGACGCCTTGCCCCCGTTTCAGTTACGAGGATGTCGTCTTCGAGACGGATGCCGCCGAAATCATAGTAGCTTTCCAGCTTGTCGTAGCAGATGCAGTCTTTTCCTATGCCCTGAGCTTTCCACTGCTCTATGAGGGCAGGGATGAAGTAGATGCCCGGCTCGTTGGTTATAACATTGCCAGGAACCAGTTTGCGGGCCATTCTCAGACTGCCCAGGCCCAACTGGGAGCTGCGGCTCTGGTCTGGGTCGTAGCCCACTGCATTTTCGCCGTAGTCTTCCATGTCGTGCACGTCGAGGCCCATATTGTGGCCCAGGCCGTGAGGCATGAACAGACCGGCGAAGCCCTGTGCTGCCAGTTCTGCGGCATTGCCTTTTACCAGACCCAGTTCTCCCAGGCGCTCAAGCATCCTCTCTGCCACTGCAATATGCACGCTGCGGTAGCTTGTGCCGGGTTTGGTGAGTTCGAAGGCCAGATTGTGGCATTCGTCAACTATGTTGTAGATTTCTTTCTGCTTTTGGGTGTAGCGGCCTCCTGTAGGGTAGGTACGGGTAAAGTCCGATGCGTAATGCTCGTTGCTTTCCAGTCCGGCATCGATCACAAGAAGCCTGCCTTCCTGAAGTTTCTGGGCATGGCTGTGGCAGTGGAAGATTTCGCCGTGTTGGGTGAGGATGGTGGAGAAACTCACTCCCCAGCCTTTGGAGAGGGCGTAGCCTTCCATCCGGCCTACAATATCCTGCTCCACAACGCCAAGGGCAATGCTTTCCCGTGCAATTGTGTGCATTTGTTGGCCGAGGATGCAGGCCTGGTCAATGAGTTCGATTTCCCGGGCTTCTTTAATCAGCCTGAGTTCAATGATGGCCCGGGTGAGAGCTTTGCTTGCTGCCGGAGCCGGGTTTTTGCCCTGAGCAAAACAGTCTTGCGGGACGATGCCTGCAAGTGCGGCTATTTTTGCTGCGTTGGCTTGGCGTGATTGCGACACAAAGTGAATTTTACGGCCTTTTACTGCGCTTTCCAAGGCTTTGAGCGGAGCTGATTTGTCCATTCCTGCACTTGCTGCGTGGTCGGCGATGCTTGGCGTCGGGCCATTCCAGATGATGTCGTCGATATCGCAGTCGTTCCCGAAGAGGGTGCTTTCTCCGCTTTCAAGATCTATTGTTGCGGCAAGGCCCGGTTCGTCTATTCCGAAGAAATAGAGCCAGGTGCTGTCCTGCCGGAATTTGTAGCAATTGTCCCTGTACTGGGCGGGGGAGTCGCCGTTTCCAATGAATAGAGCCAGCCCTTCCTGTCCTTTGAGCTTTTCCACGAGGGCGCGGCGGCGCGCCATATATGTTTCTTTACTGAACATGATAATTGTATTTAGCAATTCCAAATTTAAGTATTTTTTTCGGCGCTGCAAATGCTTTGGGCCACCACAAAGGCGGTGGACCAGGCTGCCTGAAGGTTGAATCCTCCGGTAATGCCGTCGATGTCGAGCACTTCCCCGGCAAAATACAGTCTTGGTAAGTTCTTGGCTTCCAGAGTGCCGGCTTTCACTGCAGAGCATTCAACGCCTCCTGCTGTCACGAATTCGGATTTGAAGGCAGCTCTTCCGCTGATTGGGTAGCTGTCGCACAGGAGGGTGTTTATGAGCCGGTTGCAGCTCTTGTTCCCGAGTTCGGCCCAGGGCTGCTGCTCATTGATTGAGCATCGGCCGAGAATATGCCTCCAGACTTTGTCGCTCAGGCCTTCCGGGTGGAGAGAGCCTGTTTGCTTGTGGCTGCATCGGGCCTTATTGACAAATGCTCTGAGCTCCTCTTCGCTGCGGGAGAGGTAGTTGAGCTGGATGGTGGCTTTGTAGGAATTTTCGTTGAGGTAGCGGGCTGCATAGGAGGAAAGCTTGAGGCAGGCAGGTCCGGAAATGCCCCAGTCGGTGAACAGCAGTATGCCCTGCGAGCGGAATTTGCTGCCCTCGAGGCTCAGGCTGGCATTGTCCAGGATGTTGCCCATAAGATGCCCCAGACCCTCTATCCGAAGGGTGAACAGCGATGGAACGGGTTTCTGTATGGGGAGCTCGAGTTCTTTCAACAGGCCGATGGCTCCGCCTCCCGTAGTCACCACCACATAGTCGAAGTGCTCTGCTGCTGGGGTCTTGCCGGCTGTTTCGAGCAGGTAGCCCGAGTCCGAATCGGCCTTGATGGAGAGGACTTTGGCCCCGCAGAAGAGTTGCACGCCCCCTCTTTTCATCCCTTGCAGCAGGCAGTCAACAACTTCCATCGCATTCTGGCTTTTCGGGAAGATGCAGCAATCGTCCTGTTCCACGAGTTCCACTCCGTTTTCTTCCCACCACTGCCGGCATTGCTGCGGGCTGAAGGCTGCAAAGGCCGATTTGAGCAGGCGGCTGCCGCGCGGGTAGGCTGTGCGAATGTCGTTGATTTCCCTGAAACTGTTGGTGATATTGCATCGGCCGCCTCCAGTGATGGCAAGTTTGGCCATAGGGCGCTTCTGGGTCTCGAACACGCAGATGCGGCTGCTCTTGCCCAGGTGGCGGGAAAGTTGTACGGCGCAGAAACAGCCGGCCGCTCCGGCTCCTATGATTGCGATGCTGGCCATTAGAGCAGAGGGGAGAAAAGGCGTGAGAACGATTCGCGGAATTTCCAGGACTTGGGTCTTTTTCTCCACTGCTCGTAATGGGTGAGGGCCGAGTCCTCCAGGTCTTTGAGGAAGGCGTCTTTGACCTGTAGTGCTATGGCGGAATCGTAGATGAATGCGTTGATTTCGAAGTCAAGGCTGAAACTGCGGATGTCCATATTGGTGGAACCTATGGTGCAGAACTTGTCGTCGGATACTATTGCTTTGGAATGCATAAAGCCTTTCGTGTAGAAATAGACTTTGACACCGGCGGCCATTATTTCTTCTATGTAGGATTTGGAGGCGTCGGCGGTGAGTGAGCCCATATCTCCGCGGTAGGGGATGATCATTCTTACATCCACTCCTGCGAGAGCGGCATTTTTCAAAGCCAGGCTCACGGCGTCGCTCGGGATGTAGTAGGGGCTTTGTATATAGACGTATTTGCGTGCGTGTGAAATTATTCTTACCAGGCCCTGCATTATCACGTTCCATTCGTCCATCGGACCGGATGTGAGGATTTGAACAAGACTGTCGCTGCCCGGTGTCGGCAGATTCTCCATTTTCGGGTAGAACTCCGCTTTGTCCAGAAATATTTTTGAGGAGAATTGCCAGTCCACCAGGAATGAGGTCTGGAGTTCGCTCACGGCAGGGCCTTCGATGCGCATATGGGTGTCGCGCCAGCAGCCCCATTTGAGACCTGTGTCGTAACGTTGGGCGATGTTCATTCCTCCGAGGTATCCGATTTTGCCGTCGATTACCACTACTTTCCTGTGGTTCCTGAGATTGGCGTGGGCAGAAATCAACGGAAGATATATTTTGATGAATGACTGCACCTGAACGCCTTCCTTTTTCATTTTATAGAAGAATCCTTTGCGGAAATAGTTGGCCGCATCGTCGTATTGCACTCGTACTTCCACTCCTTCCTTTGCTTTGCGTATGAGGGTGTCGGCAAAGAGACGTCCGGTTTCATCGTTCTCGAATTTGAAGAACTGGAAATGGATGTGGTGCTTGGCGTTTTCAATATCCCTGAGCAAATCGGCCTTCATATCGGCGAAGGCAAAGTATGGGGTTATTTTGTTGCTGCTCAATGGGAGGGATTTGTTTGCGGAGTAGAGCATTGTAGCTATGTCGGCGTATTCATCGGACGGTTTGGCCAAATACTCCATATAGTTGTCCAGGCTGTGCTGTTTGAGGGTGTCGAGTTTTTGCTCCGGGATGAGTTTTTCATGATTGTGGTTGAGCCCGAAGAAAAAGAACAGGATGAGTCCGAAAACTGGAATGAAGGTGATTACAAGCATCCAGGCCAGAGCGTGAACCGGGCGTTTGTTTTCCGAGATGATGAAAATGATGTTGCTCACCACCGCAATTGAAAGGAATATTTCCAACCCCAAGGACATAATACAAGAGTTTTGTCACAAATATCGTAAATATTTGGAATTTTTTATATATCTTTGCATTCCCAATCAAGGTTTGGAGAGGTGGGTGAGTGGCTGAAACCACCGGTTTGCTAAACCGACGTACGGGTCATTCCGTACCACGAGTTCGAATCTCGTCCTCTCCGCAGCAATAAAATCAAAAACCCTTTCTGACACCATTCAGAGAGGGTTTTTCTTATTTTTAAGCTGAAAAAAGTTGCACCAAAATTGCACCAGATGTGGATTTCACATATATGAAAAAGGGGAACAACGGATCAAGTCCAAAACCCTGTGTTTGAGATTCTAATTGGAAAAGAGTTAGTACCTTTGTAGA
>CAMGFA010000031.1 GCA_946055165.1 uncultured Bacteroidales bacterium | reverse complement strand
TATTTTGACTGAAAATACTTCATTTTAGCGAAATTAGGGCCTTTTTTCGCTATTTTGACTGAAAATACTTCATTTTAGCGATATTAGGGCCTTTTTTCGCTATTTTGACTGAAAATACTTCATTTTAGCGAAATTAGGGCCTTTTTTCGCTATTTTGACTGAAAATACTTCATTTTAGCGAAATTAGGGCCTTTTTTCGCTAAAAATAGTTACCTTTACCACAAATAAACAATGAATGCTATGAAAAATTCAAATTATCACTCTAGAGAACAAGAGTGCGAACTTCACTTTTTAAATTCAGGACCATTCTACAATGCCAATACCCCTGAAAATCATCCCATTATCTTCACGAAAGATGAAGATTACAAGACAGCTATGTCAATTCTAGCATTATCGGCCATGTCATTTCCTGATGTAAAAATCTATGCTTTTCAAATTATGAGCAATCACATCCATCTTGTAGTCTGCGGAGCGGCATCCTTAATTCAGGATTTCTTCAGATTTTTTACTGGAAGATTAAGAAAACACTTCAATGAATCAATTGATAGAGATTCTTTTAAACTTAAGCTATTTCAAATTAATGACTTGAGCTATTTACGAAATGCAATTGCCTATGTTAATAGAAACGGTTTTGTAGTTAACGACGATGTTACGCCATTCTCATATCCTTGGGGAAGCAGTGCTTACTATTTTCATGACATTCTTTTCAATTATAAAAATAATATATCTACCACCATAGGCATAAATCAAGTTCGTCGCATTATGCACTCAAGATACCTCGACAAATTCAAAGATGTCCCTTTCGTTAATGGATATATCTCGCCTTTGGAATTCTGTCATATTAAAGAAGCAGAAACATTTTTCCAAAATGCCAAACAATATTTCTACCTAATATCTCGAAATGTGGAAGCCTACTCTGAAATTGCAAAAACTATAGGAGAATCCCTGTTCTATACTGATAATGACCTATATTTAATAGCGGTAAAACTTTCTTGCCAACTCTATCAGATAGAAAAGCTGATAGAACTAAAAACTGAGCAAAAGATAGAAATGGCGAAAAGGCTGCACTATGACTATAACGCTTCCGACAAGCAACTCCAGCGAATGTTGAAAATACCACAAGACATATTGAAGTCCATATTCTAAACACAATGCAAAATGCTTATCTTTGCGGGCATTATGGAGAATCGTGCATTGTTATTTGATTTTGACGGGGTGGTAGCTGATACCGAAGGGGAATACTCTCGCTTTTGGGAGATGATGGGCTTGCAGCTGCTGGGCCGGCATAATTTCGGAGAAGAGATTAAGGGAAGCACCCTTAGCAATATCCTACAGACTTATTTCCCCGGGAATGAGGCGGCCGAGCGGCAGATCGTCGCAGGACTGGCAGACCTGGAGAGCCAGATGAGCTACGAACTCATTCCAGGAGTTCTGGACTTTGTTAAACTGGCCCGCTGCCGAGGCTACAAGACCGCCATCGTAACCAGCTCAAACATTCCCAAGATGGAATATGTTTACAAGGCCCATCCCGAACTAAGGGATTGCTTTGACTTCATACTCACCAGCGAAGACTTCTCAGCTTCCAAACCGGACCCGGACTGCTATCTCAAGGCTATGGGCCGATGCGGCAGCCTGCCCGCGCGCAGCTTTGTCTTCGAAGACAGCCTCAACGGACTGCTCTCCGGCAGGCGGAGCGGCGCCAAAGTCATCGGCCTGCTCACAACCCTGCCGGCAGGAATCGTCCGGAAACACAGCGAGTTGCAGATACCCGACTTCCAGGCGCCGGAAAAACTATTCGCATGGATTGAAGAGCGGATTTGCCCCTAAAGTAGGGAGAAAACACTAAAAAAGTAGGGAGAAAACACTATATTTGCCCCTAAAGTAGGGAGAAAACACTAAAAAAGTAGGGAGAAAACACTATATTTGCCCCTAAAGTAGGGAGAAAAAAGGGTGCTTCAGATGAATTTCACAAGGCAAGTCAAAGCTACATGCTAAGGTTTATGCTCCTATCGACTCAAAGAAGCTTAACAACTTTCTTTATATGAGCTGCGAGGCAGCCGGATCATGGCTTTCAGTACATATTTTCATCAGCGTTCTCCCCATCTTTCTGCGCGGTCTTGAGAGCTCTTGCCTTCAGAGACTCCTTCCCACTTCGCTTCGCTTGTGGGCCCCTTCCTTCCTCAGGAGACGAGGTCTCTTTCGGCAAGACCCTCAAGAACGCTTCCCACGGCATCACCGTACCTGATGTTCCTGACAGCGAAAGTTATTCTGCCCGGTCGGCGCGAGGAGCCATCCACAGAGATCAGGCGCAACGACAGTGCGCGGAAAAAACTTTCGCCCTGTGGCATAATGCTTAGGACAAGGCACACAGGGTTTTGCACCTGACCCTAGAACAGCTGAACGATGATAGACTGCGTTATTATGCTGTAATAAAGAATGTTGAAATTATTGGAGAAGCAGCTTATATACTTCCCTCTTGTTTCACCCAAAATTATTCCATTCGAACCATCCCGGCCAACTGCACAAAATAATCATTTGACCAAATATCAAGTTCCTTTGGATTTCGCACGAATGGCAATACATCTTCTTTCACCTGTTTTATATCAGCTGTAGAGAGACGTTCAATTAGTCTTTCCTTGAATAACTCCGGAGTAATAATCTCGTAGTTGAACTGCTTGCATCGTTCTGCCAAATGAGTAAAATCCAGCGGTACATTATGGCGAACATACCATTCAAAGTCGTACCAGTCACGACCTTTGACTCTATTCTTCCACCCACGATAGACCAGTGCGTGCATCTTACCGGCAAACAAGTCCGGAAGGGTAAAACACCGTGTCATAAATGAATGTGGCTGAAGCAATAGCTTTTGTTCAGTTTTAAAGTTCAATGGTGGACAAGTATCTACTTCAATCTTTATCTTTATTGACTTCTCTGTCTGGAAAGTCACATCAAACACATCGGTATTATCTTTAAGAAATGCCGATTCAACCTTTCCGAAATTCTTCTTGTCTTTTTTCTTTATTTCAACCTCACGGCCTACCACCGCAAAGGCGTCAATGATAGCTGGAAAGTATTTAGAGAAATCAAACTTGTCATCTTGCGCAAGCAGCGAGAAATCCATATCATCACTGAAACGCTGCAAGCCATGAAAGATTCTCAAGCAAGTCCCTCCATAGAACGCTGCTGACTCAAAGAAGCCTCCAGCATACAAACCTGCAAGTATCATCTGCTGGTTAACTTCAAATATTGCATTTCTCTTATTTTGCTCCGTTGTTAAATCATAACGGGAGAGCATATTGTCAAAAATTTCATTTTTCATCGTTTTAAGAATTTTAAAAGTGTTGAAATTGAATCAGCCTTTTTGCCTACATTGATATAATCTTCAAATATGCTTGCGTCCATTTTATAGAACTCATCCATATCCATACGAATATCCTGCGCAAGATATGTCTCTACATCTTTCATATAGCGGAGAATGACTTTTGATGAGTTGGCAATCAAATCGCACAAAGCTTTTTCCGGCGATGCAATCAGAAATGCATATTCCCCTTTGTGCATACTCCTTACTCCTATCGGAAAAGCCTGCCGTGAAATATATTTATAGTCATAATTTCCGACTGGAGTTTGAAAGTTTCGGGGATGTTTTACAGTCATTGATTGATGGACATATACAGCCTCAGGGATAAATCCATAATATCGTAGCGCAGTGGACATTGAAATATACGAAGGAGTATAGAGATGATTGGCAATCAACTCACCTGACAGAGTCTTTCCTGAATATTCCGGGTTAAGGACATAAAGTCCTCGTTTCAGCCTGATGATCAGCCCTTGCTTTTCGAGCCAGTTTACTTTCTTGTCAGGAGACTTAAGTTCCGGATATAACGATTCAATAATTGAATTTGTTACCGGAATTACTCCTATTTCGCTCAATTGTCTATCCATACCGCAAATATAGCAATATTTTGAACAATAAAAGAAATATAACTTCTATTTCTGTTCAAAAAATTACTAACAGGTCGCAATTAGCAATTTTTTACTTGCTTATTCGCTAATGTTTTGTAACTTTGTAGTGACGTTATAACGACACCAAGGAATGAAGATGATATTATATCACGGGTCAAGGGGGATTATCGGAGCACCTGAGTATGGTGAAGGTAATCCACATAACGATTATGGCTTGGGCTTTTACTGTACTGAGAATTTGGAATTGGCTAAAGAATGGGCAAGTTCTGAAGATTCCTATGGTTATGTCAACATTTATGAACTCGATTTGGATGGGCTGACTGTCTGCAATCTTTCAAAAGATTACAATATCCTTAACTGGATTGCTATTCTGTTGGAGAACAGAACCTTTGAACTATCCTCCGGTACTGCATCCATCGCCAGGGACTATCTTCTGAAGTCTTTTTTGCCAACATACAAAAAATACGACCTAATAATTGGATACAGAGCAGATGATTCATACTTTTCCTTTGCCAAAGATTTCTTGAACAACAGCATTTCTTTGAAAAAATTATCAGAAGCTATGCGACTGGGGAAACTTGGAGAGCAAATAGTATTAAAAAGTAAAAAAGCATTTGACAAGATACGGTTTATCGGCTCTGAACAAGTTAACAACTCAATATATTTTCCAAAGAAAAAAGAAAGGGATTCCGCCGCACGCTCTGAATATAAAGCAGCAAAAAAGATTATTGACATTGAGAATGAGGTATATGTAATTGATATCCTTAGGGAAAAATGGGAAAGCGATGATGCACGCATACAGTGAAATATATTTGGAAGACGCAATGCAGAATCTGGCAGTGATGCTGGATTACGGTACGCTTAAGGAGGGTAACTCCGAGGCATTTTTTGATCGTTTCCTCAGCTCCGGCATCGCAGAGGAGTTCGGAAAAAACAACCCAAAATTTGTCGTGGGTATGTCCGGAATAGAATTGGCAGAAACTGTATTCCAGAGAACAGGAACAAATTCAGAGATTGTGGAATACTGTCCAGAGGGCCGCTCCGCAGAGTATTGGGCAGGGTGGGTACTGGCCTACCTCCAGTGGTACACTGCCCTGACTTTTGACAAAATCAAAAAGAAAGGCATCACTCTACCCTATCTGTTATCACTCTACCCCACTTATCACGAAGCTGATATCAGCAAATTCCTGGACACGGCACTGAAGAAAATGTCGGAGCACGACAGAAATAATATTAGCCCATTGAAGCGGCAAAGGCTGGTATGCGCTCTGACTCAGAAGGAATTGGCATACCGGACAGGGATTTCGCTCAGAATGATTCGGGCATACGAGCAGAAACGGCAGGATATTTCAAAAGCAGAAGTACGGAGCGTAATTAATCTGGCAAAGGCCCTTTCGTGCAAGGTAGAAGACTTGATTTAATTACAGAAACAGTACACTCCCGCAAAATTTTGGGGCTGAGTCAGTTTTTTTTGTAAATTCGCAGGATGCATCTGCCGGGACAAGAGAAAGATGCAATAGTTTATGGAGAAAGCAAAAGTATATTTTACGGATTTGAGGACAAGACCTGGAATGGGCTTGGCCAACAAGATGTTACGGCTGGTAAAAGCCGCGGGAATTGAAAAGATTGATTTTCAGGACCAGTTCACTGCCATCAAAATCCATTTCGGAGAGCGCGGGAATCTGGCTTATTTGAGGCCGAACTACGCTGCCACCCTTGTGGATTTCCTGCGTTCAAAAGGAGCCAAAGTCTTCCTTACCGATAGCAACACCCTCTACTCCGGAGCGCGCAGCAACGCCGTGGACCACCTCGCCACCGCAATGGACAACGGCTACAACCCCATCTCCGCCCACGCCGACGTTATCATCGCAGACGGACTCAAAGGCACTGATTACAAAGAAATTGACCTTGGAGGAGAGTACTGTCCAAAACCGAAAATCGGAACTGCAATTGCCGATTCCGACATCATCATCTCTATGAACCACTTCAAGGGTCACGAGCAGGCCGGCTTCGGAGGAGCCTTGAAAAACCTCGGAATGGGATCGGCAAGCGTCGGCGGCAAACTTGAGCTCCATTGCTCCTCCTGCCCGAAAATAGACCTTGACGCCTGCACTGGCTGCGGAGTCTGTGCCAAATACTGCCACCACAATGCCATCTCCCTTATAAACAGCGAGGACGGAATACACCGCAAAGCCAGCATCGATTACAGCAAATGCGTGGGCTGCGGCCAGTGCGTAGCCGTGTGCCAGCACGACGGCGCAATAATCGGAGAAAACAGCAGCACCAAAGAATTGAACTGCAAGATAGCGGAATACGCACTGGCAGTGGTAAAAGACAAACCTTCCTTCCATATCAACTTCATAATGAACGTGTCGCCGGAATGCGACTGCTGGAACCATAACGATGCCGCCATAGTGCCCGACCTGGGAATTGCTGCATCGTTCGACCCTGTGGCGCTGGACTGTGCCTGTGCCGACCTTGTGAATGCAGCCCCGGTATTGGGCGTGGATAACCGCCTGAGCGACATCCTGTCCCGTTCGGCAGAGCACGAGGAGCAGCAAGAATGGCACGAACACAAGAGCCTCGAGGAGCAGCACGATGAGCACGAGCACGACCATCAGCATGAGCACGGCCATTGCGCTCACGGAAGGCAGCACGACAAATTCCACCTAATGCATCCGGACACCTGCTGGAGGGCAGGAGCCGAGCACGGAGAAAAGATTGGACTTGGAGTCTGCGATTACGAACTAGTGAAGATTTGAGCAAAAACCCGCATTTATGAAAAAGTCATTGGCCGCAATTTGTGGAGCAGTACTTCTGCTGGGCGCCTGCAACAGTCTGGACAAGCCCATCCAGCCCGAAAAGCCTTCGGAAGAGCCGGACAAGCCGCAAAGTCCGGACAACACGGACGATTCCGACAAGCCGCAGAGCCCCGCGGGGACTCTTACACTCCTCTTTACCAACGACTTCCACAGCCAGATTCAGCCAATCGACGCAAGCTCGACCTATAATGCAAATCAGGGAGGTATTTGCAGAATCAAAGTCCTTGTGGACAGCGTGAGGACTGCCGACAGGGCCGTTCTGCTCTGCGACGCAGGAGATTTCGTGCAGGGCTCGTACTATTTCACCTGCTTCGGAGGAGAGGTGGAGATGATGGCACAAAAAGAATTGGCCTACGATATAAAGACCATCGGCAACCACGAGTTCGACAAAAAGATGAACGGACTGGACTATATGCTCAGATTCAACGATATTCCGACCGTGAGCTCGAACTATGATTTCAGCTCGACAAGCCTTTCGGACCGGATTTACGACAGCTATCTGATTGAAACAGAAGGGCGCAAAATCGGGTTTATCGGCCTGAATGTAAGGCTTTCCGGTTTGGTCGATCCCAACGCAAGCGAAGGAGTGCTTTTCCAGAGTGCCATCAGCCGGGCCGACTTCTGTGCCGAATCCTTGAAAGAGCAAGGCGCCGAGCTGGTGGTAGCGCTCTCGCATCTGGGCTACGACAAGAACAGCGACGCAGACTATAACGACAGAGGCATAGCAATGAATACCAGCCATATAGACTGCATCATCGGCGGACACAGCCACACCTTCCTCACAAGTGCCGATTATGTAACGAACCTTGCAGGCAAAAAAGTTCCTATAGTTCAGACAGGCTGCAAGGGCATCTATCTGGGCGAGATGAAAGTGTATTTCTCCCCTGAAGGGCTGAGCTTCGGCTACAGGCTTATCCCCGTGAACTCCAGGCTCGATTCCAGAGTGGACAAAGATTTTCAGGACAAGATTGAGCACTATACCATTCTGCTGGAGAAATCCATGAACGAGATTCTGGCCTATTGCCCCAAGACAATGAGGAAGGGAACTCCGCAAGGCCTGCTTTCGAATTTCACGGCCGATGCCCTCTATGAAATCTGCACCGGCTACTTCGGCATTGAGCCCGACCTGGCCCTGTACAACAACGGCGGCATCCGTGCCGAGTTACCTGCGGGAGATGTGAGAAGAGGGAGCATCTACAGCATTTACCCCTTCGACAACGTATTGACCCTTATTGAAATAAAAGGAAGCGATCTGCTCAATGCCTTTAAGGGAATCGCAGCCTATGGAGGAGAGCCGCTGAGCTCGAGCGTAAAACTCGTAATAAGGAACAAGGCCGTGGAGAGTCTGGAAATTGGCGGAAAGCCACTGGACCCCGACAGGACATACAAAGTAGCCACAATCAACTACCTCATAGATGCGACCAACTACCTGAGCGCATTGAGGAACTACACTTCCAGAAGGGAAAGCGGAGCCTATGTGTACGAATTGATGTCGGACTACATCAAATCCCTTGGCGACAATGGAATCCAGATCAGCTCGCAACTGGACGACAGGGTCACAGTCATAGAGTAAGACACTGAAAACTACAGCGGGTAAATTCCAGCAGAAGTGAAGGCAATTAAATCAGCCGGATTGATGCGAAGCTGAAGGCCGCGCTTGCCTGCACTGATATAGATATAATCGTACAGCAGCGCCGATTCATAAATGAATACGGGAAAAGGCTTCTTCATCCCAATGGGAGTGCAACCCCCGCGGATGTAGCCCGTAGTGGGCAGCAGTTCCTTCATATGCAGCATCTCGCAGTTCTTGTTGCCGGAAATGCGCGCCGCCACCTTAAGGTCTATCTCCATATTTCCGGGCACCACACAAACAAACTCGGCAGTCTTGTCACCCCTGAGCACCAGGGTCTTGAAAACCTGCTCAATGGGCTCGCCAAGCTGCTGGGCCACGTGCTGGGCGCTCAAATCGCTCTCGTCCCAGACATAGGGTACGAGTTCATACCCTATGCCTGCGGCGTCGAGCAGTCTGGCAGCATTAGTTTTTTGAATCTGCATCTTTCTTCTGGCTTTCCTCGATGGTAGGAGCACTGTCCTTATAGAGGAAACGGCGGATTTTCTGGGTGGCAGTCTTGATGAAAGGCTCCTTCATAATCTGGGCCTCACCAATCTTGGAACTGCCGGCCACTTTTGAATTCACGGTACTTAGGAGCTTCTTTTTGAAGTTCTCCACATCGGCCACAAAGCCGTCGGCCAGCTCGATAAGGGCAATCAGTTTCTTGTTGCGCTCGATTACAATGGCCTCGGCCACGCCCTCCTGGTCTTTGATCACCTTCTCTATCTCCTCCGGATAAATATTCTCGCCCGAAGGACCTAAAATCATATTGTTCAGGCGACCCTTGATGCTGAAGCGGCCCTTCCTGTCCACACTCGCAAGGTCGTTGGTGCGGAACCAGCCATCTTCCGTGAAAGCATCGGCCGTGCGCTCAGGGTCCTTGTAGTAAGCGGGCATAATATTCGGTCCGATGGCAACGATTTCACCCTCCCCCGTCTCGGGATTCACATTGTCCAGACGCATCTGAACTCCGTATAAAGGTTTGCCTATGCCTCCTGGCACAGTATTCTTATATGAGCAGCCGCTGAGCAGCGGGGCACATTCGGTGAGTCCGTAGCCTATATAATAAGGGAAACGGGCCTTCTTGAGGAACTTCTCCACATCCACATCCAGCTTGGCGCCTCCGATTCCGAAAAATTTGAGCCTGCCGCCGAAATAGCGCAGAATCTCCTTGCCGGCCATACGGCAGAAAAGCGTGTGGAAATGCTTGTTCACAAAGCTCAAAGTCTTGGATTTCTTGACTTTAGGTACCACAACGCCCTTATAAACCTTCTCAATGATCATAGGCACGGTGAGCATAGCCGTAGGCCTTACCACAGGAAGGGCCTCCTTCAGGGCGCTCGGAGTAGGTTTTTTGGTCATATAGGCCACACAGGCACCTGTTGCAAAAGGATAGATGAGGCCGAGACTGAGCTCGTAGGTATGGGCCAGCGGGAGAATGGAAAGCATCACATCCTTTGTGCCTATAGGGTAAAAGTGGTAGGACTCGAGCACATTGTGGGTAATGTTGCACTGGGTGAGCATCACCCCTTTGGCCTTGCCAGTGGTTCCGGAAGTGTAGATGAGTGCAGCCAGATTGTCGGCCTGCGGTTCCTGAAGAGGACTTTCCAGGGCCGATGCCCCCGCACCCGGCAAAACGGCTCCTTCTTCGAGAGGCTTACCGTCTATGTATATAGGCTTGAGGGTGGTGATGTCGATTATGAGCTTGAGTGCCTTGCAGCAGTCTTCCGACACTTTGGAAAGGAGCCTGTCCGATACGAAGAGGACCTTGGATTCCGAATGGGTGAGCACATTGGTGACTTCATTTTCAGAAAAATCCGGAAGTATCGGGACTATCACCCTATTGTGGGCCACGGAGCTGAAGAAAGCCACCGCCCAGTTGATGCAGCTGCCGCTGAGCAGCGCCACTTTATCCTGATTTCCAATGCCGTAGGCAGACAACAAATCCGATGTCTGCTCACACACTTTGCCGAACTCGGCAAAAGTATAACCCGGAGCACCATCGGAATACATTGACATTTTCAAATCCCCGAACTCAACAACTGAATTGCGGTAGATTTGAGCAAGCGTTTCAAATTGCTTCATTAATATACAGGTTTTGTTTTAATACGGCACAAAGATAGAAAAAACGTGCCAAATCAAAAAATCCCATATATCCTATTCCACGTAAAGCAGAAGTCCCTTGAGGTACTCCCCTTCCGGATGGAAAATATTCACGCTATGATCGCAGCCCTGGGTGAGCCTGCCCATAATGCGTACCCTGCGTCCCACCTGGATGGCAGCGCCGAGAACGGCCTGTGCAAACATTTCCTTGTCCACCACCTGCGAGCAGGAGAAAGTGAAGATTACACCTCCGGAAGCCACCTTGGCTATAGCGGCGGCATTGAGCCTCTGGTAAGCGCGCAAGGCATTCTTGAGAGCACCCCTGTGCTTTGCGAAAGCCGGCGGGTCCACAATCATAAGGTCGTACTTCCCCGGCTCGCACTTGCCAAGGAACTCGATGGCATCGGCCGTAAAAGAAGTGTGCCCCGCTTTTCCGCAGAGAGCTACATTTCTATCCACCAAGGACATAGCCTTGGCCGATGAATCCACGCTGTCCACGCTCAAGGCTCCGCCCTCGAGGGCGTAAATGGAAAAGCCGCCGGTGTAGCAGAAAAGGTTGAGCACCCTGCGCCCCTTTGCGTAGGAGCCAACAAGGGCGCGGTTGTCCCTCTGGTCGAGGAAGAATCCGGTCTTCTGACCCTCTTCCCAGTTCACGAGAAATTTGTGTCCGTTCTCCAGGACAATCTGCTCGCGGCCGGCAAAAGCATCGGACTTGTAGATATAACCGTCGATGAGTTCGAGCCCGGCCTTGAAAGGCGCGGTGCCGCTGCTCTTGTCGTAAACAGCCTTGAGTGACGGCCCGTAGATTTCCTGCAGAGCCTTGGAAATCTGCTTCTTGGCCCGGAACATTCCGGCGCTGTGTGCCTGCATTACGCAAACCCCGTCGTAAAAGTCTATTATAAGGCCCGGAAGATTGTCCCCCTCCCCGTGTACCAGGCGGTAACAGTTGGTGGAAGGATTGTCCACCAGAGACATAGCCTTGCGGGCGCGGTAAGCCGCACCAATGGCACAAAGCCAGAAATCATCGGGCAGATACTCCATATCGAAGGAGAGCATGCGCACTGCTATGGAGCCTATCTGGAAATGGCCGCAACCAAGAAGCTGGCCTTCACTACTCCATACGGAAACCACATCGCCTTCGGCAGGATTGCCTACAATATTGGCAATGGCTCCCGAAAACACCCAGGGATGGAAACGCAGTAGAGAATCGGCCCTGGACTTCTTCAATATAATCTTACTCATTTTCCGGCAATGCTTTTTGTTGGGTATTCCTGAGTTTGAGATACATCTCGCGGCAAACCCAGGCATCGGTGGCGCCGTACAGCTGCTGGGCCTGGGTGAGCACATCGGCCTCCCAGTTGGAAAGCTGCTGATTCTTGGAAATCCTGATTCCCAATATGTTGGCAGACATTTTCTTCACGCTCTTGTCGCTGATTCCCCACTGCTCCACAATCCTCTGCAAATCCACAAAGCCTCCCGGCTTGAAGAAACGCAGCCTCTGGAGGGCACGGATGTCGTCGTGGCAGGCTGCCCCCACCTTGATGATGTCGGGATTGGAGAGAATGGTGCACAGAGACCTGCGCAGCCCCAGTTTGTTGAGTCTGAAAAGAAAAGCCCTGTCTTCGGAAGAGAGCTGGAGCAATGCCACGTCGTGATGCAGATGATGGGCCTCGAAACAAGGCCTGGTCTCGGTATCGAAACCTATCACCTTCTGCTTGCGCAGGAAGGCCAGAGCTTTCGTATATTGAAAGCCCGGATGCTCAATCACCTCTATCTTCCCTCCGAAAGAGGAAAAAGGCAGTTTCTCTATTTCTTCGGCTGTGATGCTCTGTTTGAAATTATTGTCTTCCATTGGCAGTAATTTACTGTTTGCGGGCGCAAAGATAGCAATTCCGACGGGCTATAACAAAAACAGTGAGTAAAAAATATTCTTCAAAATGTAGAGCAGGCAGCAGAGCAATACGGCAAGACTCCAGTTCGTGTGAAGCACAAGAACCCCAAGCAGAACCACAAGGCAAAGGATGACAAAGGTCAAACGTTTGATGCCCAAGGATTTCGGATCGTCCTTATGGAACTTGAAACTTATCATAGGGAGGCGGCAGAGCATAAGCAGGCAGAGCAGAGCCCCGAGTGCCGGAATGAACCAGGCGAAACCGCAAAGTGCCCCCGGAAGGGAATTGGGCTCGAACCACACGTAGTAGCAGAGGGAGCCGCATATCAGGGCCGATACCGGAACGGGCAGTCCCCTGAAGGAGTCCTGCTGCTCCGGGTCTATGTTGAAGCGGGCCAGCCTGAGCGCAGCGCCAAGCACAGGCAGCAGCGCCAGCCAATAGAGCCAGCTGTGTGAAGTCCAGCAGAAAATGCCCATGGTGTTGTAGAGCATGGCCGATGGGAGAACGCCGAAACTCACCACATCGCAAAGACTGTCAAGCTCCTTTCCCATAGGGGAATAGGCCTTAAGCAGGCGGGCAGCAGTGCCATCGAGAAAATCTGCAAGGGCAGCGGCAAGCATGCAGTAAAAGGCACAATCGGGCCTCCCCTCAAAAGCGAGCACCACACCAACGATGCCGAAAACAAGGTTAAGTGTGGTGATCGTATTTGGAATATGTTTCTTGATGGACATTATCTGAGAACGTTAGGATGCTTCTCGACAAAATCCTTTGGCAGAGCGCTCTTGTGGATGAGGATATCCAGAGTCTGGCCCTTTACGAATGCTTCGCTGGCATACCAGATTCCCTTGTATTTGCCGGTCTCGCCCCAGGAATTCTTAACAAGATAGTACTTTCCGCCCCACTGGTCCTTTGCAGTACCGTAAATCTGCATTCCGTGGTCGTCGGTCATGGTCTTGTTCATATACTCAATCTGGCGGCTCTCCTGAGTAGGCACCTTCTCCACTATAGGGTTGGTCTTGAGCTTCTTGTCGGATTTCTTCGAAGCTTTCTTGTCGTCCTTTTTGTCGTCTTTGCCCACCCAGCGCTCCTGGTCGGAACCGCTGTTGCTGCTGGCCTTCACATCAACAAGAACGGCAAGGCCGTCGCGGGTAAAGCCAGGCTCGCTTACGTCGCTGCCCCAGGCAACAGTGTAGCCGTTTTCAAGGGCATAGTCCAGAATTGACATAAGCTCATCTATAGGAATATTGTAGTATTCGTCCCAGCGCCAGTTGTCGCAGACCTCGAGAGGGAAATAGGTATAGAAAGGATGATGTGTGAAAGATGTGAGGGTCACATAATCGTCCGGATTGAACTTGAGGGCATCGCGATAGCTTTCCGGAGTATATTCCACTCCGTCAACAGTGAAGCTCTGAGGATACTCTCCATAGTATTCGTCGAGAACGGCCTGGAAACCGCGCTTCCAGGCGGTGGTGAGAGTCCTGTTCGGATTCTTCACAACTGCATCGAGATAGCCTTTGAGCACTGCATCGAGCTCGTTCTGGGCAGGAAGAGGAGTACCGTAGTTCATGCCGCTCATTTCTGAAAGCGGAACAAGACCGTAATCCTTAATGGTATGGAGCACATCCTCTGCCTGGCTTCCGGCTGCAAAATTGAGGTGGCCATCGAGCATGACATATTTGTCTGCCCTGTCGGAGTAGGCGTGGCTCACAGAGAAGAATACCGACAGGTCCGGATAGAGAGCAGGGTCTGTGATTCCGTTTATGCGAATGATTTCACTCTCCACGAAAGACATTGTGGAATAGGCCCAACAAGTGCCGCTGCGGCTCTGGTTGCGGATGGCTGTGATAGGGTTGGAAATCACCGTAGTGAACTCATAATCAGGGAAGTCGATATTCGGCTTCTGGGCCGTTGCACTTGCGCTGAGAAGCACAAGAGAGGCAAGAATGCATAATTTTTTATTCATGATAGTTATACTTTATATGCTTTAAAATCCTTCAAATTTACAAAAAAATATCATATATTTGGCGAGTTAACACTATACAGAAATGAATTTTCGCAAAATTATCATCCTATTTTCCTTTGCAACGGCACTGTGTGCCTGCGTCAAAGAGAATATCAAAGAGAGCCATGGTCCGGAACTCAGCCTGAGTTACAGCGGCATAGAAGAAGGAGAAATCGGACTTTTCATACAAAGCCCCATTTCCTTGAAAAACCTCCATGGAAAAGCCTTGAACGGATACTGCCTCTTCGACGATAAAATTTACTGGCCGGAAAAGGAAAGCGAAGGCGAAACCAGCATCGTAGCTTATCTGCCTTACGATGCTGCCTACGACGACCAGGTCTTCGGGCAGTTTGACTTCGACGGAGAACGCAGTCTTTGGATTGCAAAAAACAGCGTGCCTTACGGACAGGCGGAAGCCGCCCTTGACTTCAGCGCCCATTGCGCCCGCATTCAGGTCTATGTGGACAAAAGCTTGGAATTCAAGGAAATGAGCATTGAAAATGTATATTGCAGCGTAAATATCAACTTCAATAGCGGAAGCAGCTCCGTCTGCGGGGAAAAAGGCAGCCTCAAAGCCGTAAAAATAGCCGAAAACGACAAACTTGCCTGCTGGGAGATAGTGCTTCCAGCCCAGAAATGCCAGTTTTCCCTGAATCTCGACGGCAAATACAAAGCCCTTGGAGTGAGCACATTGGAGCTGCAGGAAGGCAAGGTTTACAGCAACAGCGTGGCCATTGTAGATAAGGAAAGCGAGCAGAAGCTCCGCTTTCTGGAAAAGGCCTGGGCCGATCCAGACTTCAGCGCCAGCATTCCGAATCCCGACGGCGTTCTCTTCACTTCCGAAAGCCGCTGCGGAGTTTACCTCCTCAACGGCGACAACTGCAGTCCGATATACTGCCTGGGCGATAGCGACCAGACGGCAAGCTACTCTATGGGCACGAACAAGTCCTTCCAGATGATAAACCCTGCACAGGGCCTATATTTTGGCATTTTCTACAGCGGAACGCTCAGTGTCGAGCGCAGTTACAGCATCAGTCTCGGCAGCATGGGAATTGAGAAACTTCCGGCATCGGCATCGGCCACAGTAGTCAAGAAAGACAGCCAGGGAATCTGGCTTCAGGACAGCAGCAACAATTTAGGATTCATAATCACCGAATAGCAAATGAAACGCATCATAAGTACACTTTTCATCATTCTGCTCGCCTGCATCGGCGCAAAGGCCGACTTCGTGAGCGAGCAGCAGGCAAGAGAAATAGCAGAACGCTGGTTCCCTTCCGGAGAGCTGAGCCTCAGCCTCAACGGGCAGCAGAGCATCTGGTATATAAACAACAGCCAGGGAGGCTGGATTCTGCTTTCGGCCGATGACAGCACGAGTCCTATTCTCGGCTACAACGACGAGGGCAGTATCCATCCCGACAAACTTGTCCCTCAGCTTAAAGCCTGGCTCGGCGACTGTGAAAAAGGCATACTCCAGGCAAGAGAGAGGAAGATTGCGGCATCGGACGAAATAAAGCTCCTCTGGAAAATGGCGGGCACAAGAACCAAGGCTGCCAGCGGAAAACTGCTGCAGACCGCAAGCTGGGGGCAGGATAGCCCGTTCAACGACCTCTGCCCTACAGTTACCGAGAAGGGCTCCAAAAAGAAATCCGTAACCGGCTGCGTGGCAACGGCAATGGCAATAGTCTGCCGCTACCACGAATGGCCTGCTCAGGGAAGCGGAACAGTCGGAGGCTACAGCTACAAAGGCGACTTCAACAACCGCGAAAGCATTCCTTCGGTGGACATCAGCTCACACACTTACGACTACTCCCTTATGCCTCTTGAATACAAGAGTTCCAGCAGTTCCCAGCAATGCAGCGCAGTGGCACAGCTTATGGTTGATGTGGGTTACGCTGCCGAGCTTTCATACGGCCACGAATATGGAACCGCAGGATTTACATCAATGGCAATCAAGGCCTTGCACGAACATTTCGGATACAGGGGAGATGTTTCCTATGTGAGCCGCGACAGTTACGACGACGGACTCTGGATTGAAATGATGTGCGAAGAAATAGACAAAGGCAATCCCATCATCTACGGAGCTGTAGACTCGAGCGAAGAAGGCGGTCACCAGTTTATCTGCGACGGCTACGACAGCAAGCGCTATCTGCACATCAACTGGGGTTGGGACGGCGTCGACAACGGCTACTTCGACCTATCACTCAAAATTCCCGGCTCCTATACCTTCAGCCTCATGCAGGACGCCGTTCTGGGTCTGGAACCGGACAGGGAGGCATCGAGCCCGACCCTTGCCGGAGATATCCAGTACTATTACGATAGCAGCAACCAATACTCCGATATGAGCATAAGCAAAGGTGATCTGTTCAGCGGCTGGACTTGCTCCGCCTACTTCATGAACATCATGAGCGAATATACTTACTCCGGAAAGATCAGGGCTGCCCTGATCGACTGGAAAGGGAATCTCAAGGAAGTCCTGAGTTCTGAAAAGAGCCTCAAAATAGCTTCCTATGCCGTATCGGACCTTATTACCATTACTGCAAATGCAGCGAGCAATCCTGCCCCCGGCGACAGGGCCGTGCTCCAATACCTCTTCGGAAGCGAATGGAAGACCATTATGCCTTGTGACAAAACAGTGCAGAGCTGGTGTCTTCCGGCAGTGGATATGCCGCTTGTCATTTGTCAGGACAACTACACAAGCGGAGACGAATTCATTCTCGAACTCGTTCCCGGAAGCAAAGCAATAAGTTCATATACCTGGTACCTCGACAACAGCAAGCAGAGTTTCCCTGTGGTGAAATCGCTCAGCTCCGGCCAGCACACAATAAAGGTTGTGGTAAAGCAGGCCGACGGCAGCAGCATCACCCTGCAAAAAATTATCAGCGTGAACTGATTCTTTCAATCATATCCCTTGCAAAGGCTCTGGAGGCATTTCCCTGTCCCAGAGCTTTTTTTACGCGCTCATAGCCCTGAAGCATTGTGTCGCGATACAGAGGGTCCTCGAGAATGCGCCTGAGTTCCCCGACCACATTGGCAGTATTGAAATCGTTCTGAAGGAACTCCTTGAAAATGAGAGAATCGTCGATAAGATTGGCAAGGGACACGTACTTCACCCTGTCCAGAACCCGCAGCACGTGCTGGGCAAGAAAGGCGGTAAATGGGCTGGTGGACCAGCATACAAGCTGCGGAGTGCCTAAAAGGGCCGTCTCCAGAGAGGCCGTCCCGGAATTCACAATGGCAGCCTGCGCCCCCTTGACAATGGAGTAGGTCTTGTCGAAATAAAGCTGCATGTAGTCCTCCCTTCCTTTGAGAAATGGGATGTAGTCGCTTTCGTCCCGTGCCGGAGCACCGGCAATCAGGAACTTGAAATCCTTGTATTCAGGAAGTTTGTGGAGATCATCGGCCACGCTGCAGACTATGGGCATGGTACGGGATATTTCCCCGGCCCGACTGCCCGGCAGCACAGCTATATACGGCGAAGTACAGAGAGTCTCGGTTACAGCCTGCTCCACTGCCTCTACCAGAGGATTGCCCAAATACACGTATTCCATTCCCTGACGGCTGAAATATTCCTTCTCGAAAGGGAAAACTATGTAGAGCATATCCACATTCTTTTTTAGCCTCCGGTTGCGGGAAGGTCTCGAAGCCCAGGTCTTGGGAGCGATGTAATAGAAGACCTTTATTCCCTTCCTGTGGGCGAAAGCGGCCAGTTTGAGATTGAAACCGGGATAGTCTATGAGAATGAGCACATCTGGATTCCAGGCCAGAATATCCTGTTTGCAGGCCTTGAGATTGCCAAGAAGGGTTCCGGCTTTGCGGAGCACGTCCGATGCCCCCATCACAGCCCCTTCCTTGTAGTGGTGCACCAGGGTGCCGCCCACAGCGAGCATCTTGTCCCCTCCCCAGAAGCGAAACTCGGCTTCCGGGTCTTCAGCCCTGAGGCCTTTCATAAGATTGGAGGCGTGAAGGTCGCCCGATGCCTCCCCTGCAACCAGGTAATATTTCATGATATCAGTCGAAAAGCGGCAAAAGCCTGTTGAACTCT
The DNA here is from genome assembly GCA_946055165.1 of uncultured Bacteroidales bacterium. GTDB lineage: Bacteria > Bacteroidota > Bacteroidia > Bacteroidales > UBA932 > Cryptobacteroides. Next base: position 6,507 of record CAMGFA010000031.1, on the reverse strand, counting down.
TCCCTGTGGGTATTGTCCATATCCTGCGGGGTAATGGCAATGTAGCCGTGGGAATTGGCCCAGTTGTCGGTGGTCTCGCTGTTGCGCTCGTCCTCGACCACCTCGCCTGCCATATAGTATATGCTCTCTCCCTCCTCTATGTCCACATCGGCCAAAGCAGAGAGTTCCTGAGGCCTCACAAACTCATTTTCCCAACGTTCGCAGCCCTGGGTGCAGATTTTCACACCCTTTATCTCTGAGGCCGGGAGGTCCGGAAAGTTGATGTTGTAAACCACGCTTCCCTTTTTGATGTCCATTGCCAAAAGCTTGTCCAGAAGCCCCGGAAGGAGCTGTTCCACCACTGTGAAATCTGCATCGCGATGCATATTGTCAAGGGAAACCGCAATGGACAGCAGTCCGGCAAGGGCCCCTTCGCGGGCCGCTCCTATGGTCCCGCTGTACCACATTGCAGTGGAGGCATTGGAGCCGTGGTTGATTCCGCTCACAATCATATCCGGTTTGTTGTCGGCAAAAAGCATATCCACCGCATATTTGGCACAGCTGGCCGGAGTTCCGTCCACATAATACCAGTGAACTCCCTCTTCATCGGTACCCAAATCCTTTACGGCAATGGGCTTTGCCCCCAGGGACACAGCCATCGACATCCCCGACTGGTGCTTTTTGGGAGCAACCACGGTGATGTCGCCGTATTGTTTCATAATCTTTACAAGGGATTTTATACCCTTTGCCTGATAGCCGTCGTCGTTTGTGATGAGAATGTGCATTGTATCGAATTTTGTGCAAAGTTGCACAAAATCTCGGAAATAGCAAAGCCTACTTTATCCCGTATTTACGCAGTATCTTCAACAGGGGCTTTTCAATGGAACGCTCCCAGAGAGTGTAGCCGTAATCGCCCGGATGAATCCCGTCCACACTCGATTCGTGGTCCGGAGAAGTGGCATTGGTACAGTCCAGATAATAGACATTCTTATACTTCCTGCAAGCCTCCTTCATCAGCCTTTCGGAAGTTTCCCGCTTGGCCTGCTCAAGAGAATCGGCCTTGAGATTGAAATTGCGCTGCTCGCGGTAAATCGTTGCAAGGAAAATAAGAGGGATGTCGGGATGGGATTGCTGGATTTTCTCTATGAAAGGGAAAAGCCTCTCCTCCATCAGCTCCGGCCGCGGATTGGAAAAAGCATCGAACACAAGAGCGTCCACATCGGCATCGCAGAGCACTTCGGCAAAATAAGGCTGAAGTTTGCAGTTGGCGCTGCAGCCCAGGCTGAGCATCTGAATTCCAGTCCTTCTGGTGAACTGGGCCGGGTAGGTCATTCCCGCACGCGAAGTGCTTATGCCTTGGGTGTAGCTCGAGCCGAAAATCCCCACCCTGTGGCGGAAAGGCGAATCGAGCGCCTCTATAACAGAATCGGCATCCACTCCGATTTTGACGCTGTAAAGTTCCGAATAAAGCGGCAGGTAAAGCAGGCATTCCTTCATTGAGGAATCCATATTCGCCACAATCACCTTGTTGTCCGAAGAGTGCTTTCTTTTCACAGCTCCGGCCCCAGCCCAAAGCCACTCTCCCCCTTTTTTGATATAGAGGTCATAACCCCTGTACGACAATGGCATAGTGTTCACGGCCTCGTACTCGAAGCCGTACTCGCTCTGCACGCTGATGGTGCTCGAGTTGGTTCTGAAAAGCACCGCAAGCCCCGAAGGACAGCGCACCTGAATATTTTCCTGCTTGGTAAAACCCTTATAGACAACAGTATCCACCCTGTGATAAGGATTGGATGTTTCAATGATTTTACCCACAAGGGTGAGTTCACTCGCTTCGGTGAACTTCAAATCCTGCCCAAAAGCACAAATTGCCGCCAGCAGGCAGATAAAAGTAAATAATCCTTTTTTCATATTTCCCAAATTCCGACAAATGTTGGAAATTTTTTCCGGATAATGTGGAAATTTACACCAAATCTGTATTTCAGCAGCCTTCAAGAGCCTGTGCAAGGTCTTCGAAGATATCGTCCACGTCTTCCAGGCCCACACTCAGGCGGATACAGCCTTCGGAAACATCCAGAGAGCGTCTCTGCTCCGGGCTGAAATTGCCGAAAATCGTGCTGGCAGGATGTATGGCCAGGCTGCGATTGTCGAAGAGATTGGTGGCGCGCTTCACCATCTTGAGCCGGTTCAGAAAGTCGAAGCAGGCCTGCCTGTCCTTGAGTTCGAGGGTGATCATAGCTCCGTAGCTGTCGTTGAACAGCTCTTTTGCAAGTGCGTGGAAAGGATTGTCTTCCAAACCGATATAAGTCAGTTTCACAATCTGCGGCAGCTTTCTGAGGCGGCGGGCAAGTTCCATCGTATTGGCCGATTCAAGAGCGTATCGGGCAGCCATATTCTCGAGGCCGAGGGTCTGCATATAGGCATTGTGCGCTGACATATAGGAGCCCAAGTTGATCAGCATCTCCTGCATCGAAGCCTCGAACTCGGGCATAGAGCCGTATTCTATCACCAGACCGCCTATGCAGGTAGCTCCGCCCGAAAGGTATTTTGTGCTGGAAACCAGCTCTATATCCACCCCAAGCTCACGCGCGCTGAAATGGGTAAAAGGAATCATAGTGGTATCGGCCACAAGAGGAAGTCCTTTGCTGTGAGCCAGTTGCGAAAGAGCGCGCAGGTCCACCACCTCCTGCTGGGGATTGCTAATGATTTCGGTGAAGATGCAGCAGGTATTCTCATCAACAGCCTTCTCCACTTCTTGAAGATTGGTGGTATCGACAAAGCGGCCTTCAATGCCGTATCGGGCCAAAGTCTTGGAAATGAGCAGATATGTGTTTCCGAAGAAATGCTTGGAGCCGACTATGTTGCTGCCCTGCGAGGCAAGGCTGAGCATGGTATTGCTGATGGCTGCCATTCCCGAACTCAGGGCATGTACCTTGCTTGCGCCGGTGATGTGGCAGATGCGGTCTTCGAGGTTGATTACTGTAGGATTGGTTATGCGGGAGTAGTCCGGAAGAGGCACTCTGGAACAGAAGGCATCGGACATAATTTCTGCATTGGCAAATTCGTAAGCTGCTGTGTGATAAACCGGAACGCTGAGCGCTCCGTAGGCATCGGCAATAGGAGCCGGGCTGTGGATGGCTTTGGTAGAACTTTTCATTTAGTACTTATGCTTGAACAGACAAATTTAGCAAAAAATGTTTATCTTTACGGCATTGAAAATCAAGTAGTGTATATTATATGAACAATCAGACACAAATTTTTGTCGAGCGCTTTATGACAGAGCTCGAGGCCAAAAACCCGGCCGAGCCGGAATTTCTGCAGGCCGTCCGTGAAGTGGTAGAAAGCGTTGCGCCTTATGTTTTGGCCAACCCTTATCTGCTTGACCTGAAAATCCTTGAAAGAATGGTGGAGCCTGAGCGTGTGATTATGTTCCGCGTCCCTTGGACCGACGACAACGGCGACATCCACGTCAACCGCGGCTTCCGCGTGCAGATGAACAGCGCCATCGGCCCGTACAAAGGAGGACTGCGCTTCCACAGCAGCGTGAATCTTGGCATCCTCAAATTCCTGGCCTTTGAACAAACATTCAAAAATGCCCTCACCACCCTGCCTATGGGCGGCGGCAAGGGAGGATCGGACTTCGACCCTCACGGCAAGTCCGATGCAGAAGTTATGCGCTTCTGCCAGAGCTTTATGACCGAACTGGCCCGTCATATCGGGGCCGATACCGACATCCCTGCCGGAGACATCGGTGTTGGCGGACGCGAAATCGGCTTCCTCTTCGGCCAATACAAACGTCTGAGGGACGAATTTACCGGAACCCTCACCGGCAAGGGACAGGCTTGGGGCGGCAGTCTGCTCAGGCCCGAGGCAACAGGCTACGGCGTATGCTACTTTGCCCAGGAGATGCTCGCCACCCGCGGACTCAGTTTCGAGGGCAAGCGCGTCTGCATAAGCGGCTCGGGAAATGTTGCCCAATACGCTGCCAAGAAGGCCCTCAGCCTTGGAGCGAAGGTACTTACCATGTCCGATTCCAACGGCTCAATCTACGACCCTCAGAGCATTGACGAAGAAAAACTCGAGTTTATCTTCGAACTCAAGAATATGCGCCGCGGCCGAATAAGAGAATACGTAAAGCAGTACCCTGAGGCACAATACCTTGAAAATCAGCGCCCTTGGAGCGTCCCTTGCGACATCGCCCTGCCGTGCGCAACCCAGAACGAGATTTCTGGGGACGATGCTCACGCTCTGCTCGAAGGCGGCTGCTTCTGCGTTGTGGAGGGAGCCAATATGCCAAGCACACCGCAGGCAATCGACCTCTTCCAGAAAGCCCGCATCCTCTACTCTCCGGGCAAGGCATCGAATGCCGGAGGCGTGGCAACATCGGGTCTGGAAATGAGCCAGAATTCCATACGCCAGCGCTGGAGCGCAGAGGAAGTGGACGCCCATCTGCACAGGATTATGTCCGATATCCACGCCGCCTGCCTGAAGTATGGCACCGAAGAAGACGGATACGTGAACTATGTGAAAGGCGCCAACCTTGCAGGCTTCATCAAAGTGGCCAATGCGATGGTGGACCAGGGACTGGTTTAGCACTGAAAGCCTTTCGTCAGTCTTTGTTTATTATTTTAGCTTTGGAGGGGCGAATAGTATTGAATTATCATTTTTCTGTTGTAATTTTGTATTGCACACAATAATATTACAAATAATGAAAAAGATTATTCTTTCATTCGCCCTTTTGGCATTAGTTGCCGGAAGCGCTGTGGCACAAAACATTGGTGTCAGTGCCTCGTATCTTAATTCAACACAACTTACCCAGAACGATCCAGCAAGTTTCAACGGATTCCAATTTGGTGTGAGCGCAGAGAAGTATTTTGACAAAAATTTCGGTTTTGCTACGGGATTGTCGTACAGTTACCTTGGAAGGAAGACCACTGACTCTCAAACAATTTTGGGTCAGACTTTTACAGGAACAACAAAAACAAGTGAGCATTATCTTACCCTGCCACTTCACGCTGCTGCCAAAATGGAAATCCAGAAAGGAATAAGCATTTTCCTTGAGGCCGGTCCTGCCCTCAATCTTGGACTTGCATCCAAGACCAATTTAAAAGGTGAAACAAGCGGCTCAATCGGCTCCGGTTCAAAAGAACAAACAATTGACAACTATGATCCGGACTACAACTATGGCCGTTTCGACCTCCTTCTCGGAGCCCAGGCTGGAATCCGCTACAACAACTGCAAATTCTTTGTCGGCTACAATTACGGCCTCATCGACAGGGACAAAACTCCTGACAACGATTCAGCTGTAAATCACCGCAGTGAGTTCAGTGTAGGTGTAAGTTACCTCTTCTAAAAAAATACATTTGTAGTTTTGAGCCGAAGAGACTTTGGTATCTTCCAGACGGATGCTCACTGCGGCTTGTCCTGCGAAGCCGGCGATGTCCGAGAACTCGCCTTGCTCAAACATCTCGGACATTTTGCCGCCGGCTTCTAGTCCAAGGTGCGCTCGCGCAATGGTCGCCATGCGCCATTGCTCGCGCACTTCCCTTGTTCTCAAGCCTTGCAGATGCCAAAGTCTCTTCGGCTCAAAATTTAAATTGAACTACCTTATACTGTACTGATAGCGCGGCTGCACTGTGTAAGTGTTGTCGTGATTGGAGATGAGTTCGGCAATAGGGCCGCTGCGCCTGCAGTCGAAAAGAAGGCCGAGCTGCATATCATCAAAGACGGTGAGCATATCAAAATCCCCGTTGCTGTCGCCTGCAACCAAAGCCGGGCCTTTGCCGCCGTGCTCCGGAGCCATATATTTTCTTATGCAGGCCGATTTTCCTTCGAGAAAGGTCTGGTCATAGTCCGATTCAAAAGGCCCATCCACCATCTGCTTGTCTTCCAGCCTTATACCGAACACCCTTGAAGGGTCCATTCCAAGACCGTACTTTGGCTCGCAGGCCATAGCTTCCACAATGGCTTCCAGAGAAGCAGAACAGATATAAACATCGAAGCCATTGTCTTTCAGGGCAGCATATAGCTCTATGCTTTCTTTTGGCAGCACCAGTCCCTTACGCACAGCAACTGCTACTTTTCCGTCGGGGCTGCTCCAGTTCTCATCCCATATTTCCGAAGCCTTTCCATTGAAAGACTGCCAGTAATCAACAGATTCCCGGGTAAGTTCCTGCAATTGGGCATAAGTCATTCCACTGAAAAGCCGCGGTTGCCAAAGGCACCAGGTACTGTAATCGAAAGTATTTTCCACACCTTCGTTCAAAGCCATAAGCTTTGCTCTGAAATCCTTGTACTCAATACTTTCGTGAATTTCTTCCAAGCTCTTTCTCTCGCGAGCTCCATATAAAAATCCATAATCTGCACTCAAGTCCCCAGCAAGTTCCCGGGCGCTCATTCCAATGCCTTCCAGAGTTTTGTCAAGATCGGGCAGATAAGCCGTAAATAGGGACTGTCGGGAAATGTCAACAATCTCCCAACAAATTGATTGCTAATGTGTTAAATATTTTGTATCTTTGATATGGAGAA